>JALEIQ010000236.1 GCA_022769795.1 Clostridiales bacterium | reverse complement strand
CCAACTGAGCTATATTGGCGCATCAGCGTTAGTTATTATATCAAACAAGCGGTCGTTTGTCCAGCACTTTTTCAAAATCATTCTAAATGTGTTTCGGAAAATTCTAAAAATGCCATTGACAGCCGTTAGAAAGTGTGGTATAGTAATCAGCGTCGTCAAGACGTGGTCTGTTGGCTCAGTTGGTAGAGCACATCGTTCACATCGATGGGGTCACTGGTTCGAGTCCAGTACAGACCACCAAAACGCTGTGTTTTCGAAAAGAAAGCACGGCGTTTTTCAGTGAAAAAAAGAAAGGAAAGCCCCGACGGTGCGCTTCCTGCCGCGAATCTCCGGATATACACGCAACGCACGGCAGCTACGCAGTCCAAGGGCTAACCAAAAAAGAAGGAGGCGAGCGCATGGCCGCCCCTTTCTTAAACCGCAAGTGCACCGGCGCGTTTACTTGGCAATATGCTCCTTGAGCATCAGAATGGCCTTTTCGTATCCCTGGAAGCCGAGCCCCTTGATTTGCGCGATGCAGGCCATGGCGGGATAGCTGATATGGCGAAACTCCTCACGCTTGCTCACGTCGCTAAGGTGTACCTCCACGGCGGGCAGGGCCACGGCCTTGAGCGCGTCCAGAATGGCTACGCTGGTATGCGTGTACGCCGCCGGGTTAATCACAATGCCGTCCGCCTGGCCATAGGCGCTTTGAATGATGTCCACCAGTTCGCCCTCGTGGTTGCTTTGGAAGCACTCCACCTCGATTTCCTCGCGGGCGCATACCTCGCGCACATACGTCAGTAGCGCCTGAAAGCTTTCCTTTCCATAGATGCCCGGCTCCCGCACGCCCAGCATGTTCAGATTGGGCCCGTTAATTACAAAGAGCTTCATGATATGCCTCCTCAATGGCCCGCGCGCAGTCGCCGGGCTGTTGATTGTTGCTTATGGTCGCATCGGCGCAGGCGGCGTATAGCGGCGCCCGCTCCTGCCACATGGCCTTCAGGCGCTCGGGGCCGGTGGATAGCGGCCTGCCGTTCATAGCCAGCGCGCCGGTATCCCGCGTGACATGTACCACAAAGCCGTTCAGCCGCAAGTTTTCCCGGTTGAGCGAATCCTTCACCACGCCGCCGCCGGTCACCAGGATGCGGCCGCCTTCGCGGCCATAGCGCTCCGTCAGCTCCGCCTCGCGCCTGCGAAAGCCTGCCTCGCCCTCCCGCGCAAAGATATCGGGAATGGGCATGCCAGCCTCCTTGACGATTTCATCATCCAAATCGCAAAGGGGAAGCCCGAGGCGCTTGGCCAGCAGCCTGCCCAGGGTGCTCTTGCCAGAGCCCGGCATACCTACCAGCACCAGGTTCGTCACCTGGCGGCGCAGAGCTTCTTCCGCGGCTCGCGCTTTTTCCGGCGCGACGGGCTCGCCTGTAAACAGCTCGCAGGCGCGCACCGCCTGGTACACCAGCATGCAAAGCCCGCCCTCGCAGGGAATGCCCAGCGCCCGCGCCTGCTGCAAAAGCCGTGTGCGCAAAGGGTTATAAATCACATCCAAAACGCCGCGCAGGCCGGGCAGGCGGGTCAAATCCACCGCGGCGGCACCGGTGTTGGGGTACATGCCCACTGGCGTGGTGTTAATCAGGTAGGCGGCGTCCGCGTGCTGCTCAAGGGCGTCGTAGGTATTGGGGCCGCTGCGGGAGATAACCACCGCGCGGCCTCCTTCCGCCTCCACCACGGCCCGCGCGGTAAGGGAGGTGCCGCCGCTGCCCAGGATGAGCGTCTTTTCCCCACGAAACGCGATGCCCGCGCGCCGCGCCATTTCCCGCATGCCATATGCGTCGGTATTATCGCCAAAGAGCGTGCCGTCCGCGCGCTTCACAATGGTGTTTACGCTGCCGATGCGCCGGGCCGTTTCCCCCATCTCGCTCAGGTAGGGAATCACCCTTTGCTTGTAGGGAATGGTCACGTTCATGCCGTCAAAGCCGCCGGATTTCAGAAAGCCGTCCAACGCCTCGGACGGCATGGGCCAAAGGTCGTAGCTGTAATCCGCCAGCAGCTCATGCAGCATTTTGGAATAGCTGTGCGAAAGCCTTTCCCCAATCAATCCAAATTGCTTCATGCACGCGCCTCAAATCTCGGAATAGCTGCCAAGGTAGGTGAAGGTTTCCGGGCCCTCGTCCAGCTCGCTGAGCAGCTGCAACGCGGCCTGATCGTACACGGAAGCGTCCAAATCAAAGTAGAACATGAACTCAAAATCCGTACCGGCGATGGGACGGCTCTCCAGCTTGGTCAGGTTCAGGCCCAGGGCGGAGAACTTGGCGATCATGCTGTACAGCGCGCCTGGCTTATGCTGCACGTTGAGCATCAGGCTCATCTTATCCGCGCCGGGATAGATTTCCAAATCCTTGGCAATGCAGATGAAGCGGGTAAAGTTGCTGTCGCTGTTGGAAACATCGGTCTTGAGCACGCTAAGGCCGTAGAGCGCCGCGCACACGGGCGAGGAAATGGTTGCGATATCGTCCCTGCCGCTCTCGCTAACCATCTGGGCGGCCCGTGCCGTGTTTTCACACACCGTAATTTTCACGCCAGGCATGCTTTTGAGGAACTCGCTGCACTGGCCGATGGCCTGCTCGTGGCTTACGATTTCCCGAATTTGGGTAAGCTTTACGCCCGGCCTGGCCAGCAGCCTGTGGTCAATTTTAAGCCTCACGCCGCGCACGATGGAAAAGCGGTACTTGCGCATAAGGTCGTATACCTCGATGACCGAGCCGAAGGAGCTGTTTTCAATCGGCAGCACGCCATAGCTGCACAGGCCGCTTTCAATGGCCTGGAACACGCCCTCAAAGCGCTTGAAATACATAATGCTGGGCAGGGCGAACAGCTTATCGCACGCCTGCTGGCTATAAGCGCCCTCCACGCCCTGGCATGCCACCACCGCCTGCTTGGGAAACAGCTTGGGCGTTTTTTCAATGGCGCGCGCAATGTGGTTGCTCAGCTCCGTGCGCTGGGTGATATGGCGCTGCTGATAGCTGCGGCTGATATCGAATATGGTGTTGTACAGCAGCTTCACATACATAGCCATATCCTCGCCCACAGCGGCGGTTTGCTTGTTAAGCACCTCGCGCTCGCGCGCCGGGTCAAGCACAGGCAGGCCGTGCTCCTTCTTGTATTTAGCAATTTCCAGCGCCACCCGCATGCGCTCGTCGAAGGTTTCTACCAATTTTGCGTCAATATCGTTGATCTGAGTACGAAGCTCCTGAATATCCATGCCTGTATCAGCCTTTCCTATCTATCATTTGAGAGGGCTTTTTCTATTCCTCCACGGCCAGGCGAACCAGCCTTGGCAGATCGGCCACATCCATGCGGTGCAGCTCACACGCGCCGATGGCGTGCGGCAGCACAAAAACGATCTGCCCGCCAGCGCGCTTTTTATCTGAAAGCGCCGCGCTGCACAGCGCTTCCGCGTCATAGGGCGCGCTCACAGGCAGGTTGTTTGCCTTGAGCGCCTCCTCAATCCGCTCGCGCACATCCGCGCCGCACAGGCCCAGCCGCTGTGCCAGCCGCGCCGCGTATACCATGCCCACGGCTACCGCGTGCCCGTGCGAAATGCTGAAATGACTGCACTTTTCAATCCCGTGGCCCAGCGTGTGGCCCAGGTTCAGCAGCTGGCGGCTGCCGGTGTCCCGTTCATCCTCCGCCACAAGCTTGGCCTTGGCCGCCACGCAGGTGGCGATGACGCGCTCCATCTCTCCCTGCCACTTTGCACCGCAAAGCAGCTCAAACAGCGCGGCGTCACCCAAAACGCCGTATTTGATGGATTCGGCCACGCCGTCCGCCAGCGTATCCGGCGGAAGCGTTTGAAGGGTATCGGGATCGCAAAGCACGACCACAGGTTGATAGAACGCGCCCACCTGGTTTTTCCCCGCGGACAGGTTCACGCCCGTTTTGCCGCCCACGCTGCTATCCACCATGGCAAGCAGGGTCGTGGGAATTTGCATAAAGCCCACTCCGCGCAAATAGCTTGCCGCCGCAAAGCCCGCCATATCGCCTACCACGCCGCCGCCCAGCGCCACCACCGCATCCGTGCGGGTAATGTGCCCGTCAGCCAAGAAATCCAGCATTTGAGCCCAGGTGGCGATATTCTTATGCGTTTCGCCGTGCGGAATTGCAAACCGGCACACGCGGAACCCGCTGCGCGCAAAGGAGGCTTCCACCGCTTCGCCGTAAAGCGCATCCACCGTATCGTCCGTCAGGATGGCCGCGGCACAAGTACGGTTGCCCAAAGCAGCCTTCAGCGTTTCGCCGCTGCGCGCAATCAGGCCGCGCTCAATGAGTACCTCATAGGGTTTGCCAGCCGCCACATGCACGCTGTTCATGGCTCGTCATCCTTTCTGTCCACAATCTCCTTGCGCTCGCTTCCCTCCCGAAGCAGCGTGCACAGGCGCTCCGCATCCGCGTGCGCCAGCGCGTCGCGGTATTCGTCAAGATGGGCAATCAGCGCGTCCAGCTCGCCAAGCAGCGGCTCCCGGTTGAGCAGGAACAGCTCCGTCCACATATGCTCGCTCAACCGCGCGACGCGGGTCATGTCCTTAAAGCTTCCGGCGGAGAAGCCGTGGTGCTCCATCGCCTCCGGGCTTTTCACATACGCGCTGGAAACCACATGCGCCAGCTGGGAGGTATAGCCGATCACCCGGTCGTGCTCCTCGGGCGTCGTCATCACCACGCGGGCAAAGCCCAGGCCGCGGAAAAAGTGCTTGAGCTCCGCCAGGGTTTGGATATCCGTGCCCGGCGGCGGGGTGAGAATCATAGAGGCGTTATCAAACAGCGTGGCGGTGGCGTGGTCAAAGCCGGAATACTCAATGCCCGCCATGGGATGGCCGCCCACAAACAGGAAGCCATGCTCCTTTGCCGCCGCAAACAGGGGCTCGCACACCGCGCGCTTCACGCCGCACAGGTCAATCACCCACGCTCCGGGCCTGATTTGATCCGCGTGCTCCTGAACATAGGCCACGGCGGCCTTGGGCCAGGTAGCCACAAACACCATATCGCAAATGCCAAGGCGCTCGGGCGTGAGCTCCCCGTCTATGGCTTCCAGCAGCTTGGCTTTGTACATGACCTGCGCGTTGGTATCAAAGCCGAGCACCGTATGCTGCGGCGCATTCTTTTTCAGCGTTTTGGCCATGGAGCCGCCAATCAGGCCCAGGCCGATTACCGCGATATTCATACGCGGCCCTCCTTCGGCATATGGTAAGCGTAGGGAAGCACCGCGTTAACGGCATGCATCACATCGTCAAACGCATCCGGCGTAAGGGACTGCGCGCCGTCGCACAGCGCGTGCTTGGGGTCGTTGTGCACCTCAATCATCAGGCCGTCCGCGCCCGCCGCGGCGGCAGCCAGCGCCATGGGCTTAACCATCCAGGCGATGCCCGTGGCATGGCTGGGATCTACGATTACCGGCAGGTGCGTCATCTTTTTGAGCATCGGCACGGCGGACAAATCCAACGTGTTGCGGGTGGCGGTTTCAAACGTGCGGATGCCACGCTCGCACAGCGCCACCTGGCTGTTGCCGCCCGCCATCACATATTCCGCGCTCATAAGCAACTCCTGTAGCGTGTTGGCCAGGCCGCGCTTAATCAAAATGGGCTTGCCCGTATGGCCCAGCTCCTTGAGCAGCTCAAAATTCTGCATGTTGCGCGCGCCCACCTGGATCACGTCCACCTCGTCAAACAGGTTGAGCTGGCTCAAATCCATGATTTCGGTCACAACGGGCAGGCCGGTGAGGCGCTTGGCCTGCAAAAGCAGTTCCAGCCCATGGCCGCGCAGGCCCTGAAAGGCATAGGGCGAGGTGCGGGGCTTAAACGCGCCGCCGCGCAGCATAGTCGCGCCCGAGGCCTTTACCGCCCGCGCAATCTCGCACACCTGCTCCTCGCTTTCAATGCTGCATGGGCCGGCGATCACGGTAAAGCCGCCCCCGCCTATCTGCGTATTGCCCACGGGGATGACCGTATCGTCCTCATGGAACTTGCGGTTGGCGTTTTTATAGGGCTCCTGCACGCGCTTTACATCCTCCACGATATCCAGCGCGCGCAGCAGATCGATATCCACAACGGACGTATCGCCTACCAGGCCCAGCACCGTGTGCGTTTCCCCCTCGGACGGGTGGATGGTGATATCCAGGCTTTGCAGCCAGGCGACAAGGTTGTTCAGTTGCTTTTGATCCGGGTTTTTCTTGAGAATCACGATCATACGGGGCTACCTCCTTCATTCTCATGAAAAAACCCCCGCGGCATTGGCCGCGAGGGTTTTGCTTCGATCTGAAAGCTTACTCCACAGCACAACGCAAATGAGCCTTACGCATAAACGTAAAGCTAAAATAAAAGGAATACGCCGTGCCGGAAAAGGAAATTTGCCTGTTCATCAACCCGACCTCCCTGCGTTAAACTGCTTGGTGGCATGATAGCACCATCTAACGCGCTTGTCAATGGTTTTTCCAAAAAATGAGGCGGAACCCATTGGCTATTCCTCCACAACGCGCACGCCGCTGCCGCGCGGCGGCGTTGCATATACCAGTATCTTGCGCGGGATGCATGCCTTGAGCACCGGCACGTGCGATATCAGGCCAATCAGCCGCTTGCCGCCCGTCAATTCCTCAAGCACCTCCAGGGCGCGGCGCAGGCTTTCCTCATCCAGGGCTCCAAAGCCCTCGTCAATGAACAGCGTTTCCAGCCGCACGCCGCCCTTGCGTGCCTGCACCACATCCGCGAAGCCCAGGGCCAGCGCCAGCGAAGCCAGAAACGACTCGCCGCCCGAAAGCGTGCCCACGTCGCGCACCTTTCCCGTGTGGCGATCCAGCACATCCAGGGCCAGGCCCGCCTTGCCGCTCAGCCCCTCCTCCTGCTTCTGGCACAGGCTGAAACGTCCGTCGGACATACGGTCCAGCCTGCGGTTCGCCTCCAGGATCACGCGGCGGAAATAGTACTGCAAAATATAGTTTTCGAGGGGAATCTTCTGCGCGCCCTTCACATTGCCCGAGGCCGTGCGGTACAGGTCGTCCGCCACGGCCAGCTCCTTTGCGCGGCTGGCCGCCAGCGCCACAGCCTCGCGTATGCTTTCCACAAGCGCCTGATTGTTGCTGTAGCGCGCCTCTACCTCCTTTTCCTGGGCAAGCAGGCGGCGGCTTTGCGTTTGCAGCCCCTCCACGCGCTGCTTGAGCGTCTGAACGTCGATGGGCTCCTTGCCGGCCCACAGCTCGCTCAGGCTGGCCCTTGCCGCCCTGGCAGCCGCCAGCTCGCCCTCATAACGGGTAAGCCGGGCCGTCATGCGCTCCATCGTCTGCATGTCCGCAGCGGCGGCGCGATAAGCCGCCTCATCCGCAAAGCCGTTATCGCCCAGGGCGTTCAGGTAAGCGCCGCGCGCCTCGCCAGCAGCCTTCTCCTGGGAGGCCAGCGCCTCCTGTGCGGACGCAAGCAGCGCGCGCGCCGCGTTGAGGGCGCTCTGCGCCTGCTGGTCGCGCTTGCGCACGGCCTCCATCTCCTGCTTGAGCCGCTCAATGGTCTGGGTAAATTGGCCGTGCTTTCGCACGCATTCCTCCTCCAAATCACGGCTGGGCTCCTTGCCGCCAATCGCCTCGGACAGCCGTGCGGACAGGTTTTCCAAATCGCGCTGTTCCTCCGCGCACGTCCGGGACAGCGCCTGAGCGGCCGCGTCCGTGCTGTCGCGCAGGGCGGCTGCCGCGTCGGTTTGGGCCTTGGTGGGCGCGTTGTTCAGGTGCGCGGCGGGGCGGGGATGCTCCCTGGCCCCGCATACCGGGCAGGGCTGGCCCGCGCGCAGCCCGTCCGCCAGGATGCCCGCCTGGTCGGCCAGATACAGCTCCGATAAGCGCGTATAGGCCCGCGCGGCCTTCGCTTTTTCCGCAAGCGCGCGTTCCAGCTCCGCGCGCCTTTCCTTCAGCGCCTTCTCCGCCTGGCGGTAGGTTTTAAAAAGGGGCAAGGCCTGCGCAAGCCGCTGCTGCTTGCGCGCAAGCTCCTCCAGGCGCTCCTCCTGTCCGGGAACGGCCTCCTGCGCCTTGGAGGCCGCCTGGGCTTCGGCCTGGGCCTGCCGCATAGCCTCCTGCCGTTGCCGCGCCTGCGCCCGCAAATCCTCCAGCCGCTTTTGCTCGCGCAACGCGCCTTCCTCCGCCCGGCTTACAAGCCGCGCCCTTCTCGCCTGCTCCAGCGTTTGGGAGAGCGCGGTCATCTCCGGCCCCTGCGCAAGCAGAGCGTCTACCTTCGCCTGCTTTTGGCGCAGGCTGTCCACGCCCCGGTTTTGCGTTTCGGCGCCGTTAAGCTCCGAAACGGCGGCGCTCAGCTCCCCTTCCAGGCGCTCGCGCTCCTTTGAAAGCTGGCCCAGCCGCCCGCCGTCGCGGCAAACCAACGCCTGTGCGGCCTCCAAAAGCCTTTCGCCATGGATGCTGCTGGCGGCGTACTCCGCCATGGGCCATTGCGCCTCCCACTCCGCGTCGTAGCGCAGCTGGGCCGCCAGGGCGGTATAGGCGGTTTGGGCCGCGTCATTCGCTGCGGCTGCCTGCGCGCGCCTGTCCCGCAGGATGGAGGTAATGTCCTCATACAGCTGCGTATCAAAAATGCGCCGGAAAATAGACGCGCGCGTTTTGCTGTCCGCTCGCAGGATGGAAAGAAAATCCCCCTGCGCAATCATCGCGACCTGCGCGAACTGTCCCGCCGAAAGGCCCAGCAGTTCTTCCACGGCCGCGTTCACCGTTTCAATCTTCGTCCACGTGCGGCCATCCTCGCAGCGCAGCTCCGCCTCGGCCGCGCAGGGCGTTTTGCGGCCCGGCTTGATATATTCCGGGCTGCGCCGCGCGGTATAGCGCTTACCGCCGCTAAGAAAGGTGAAGCTTACCCAGGTATCCGCCATGGGATCGGCAAAATCGCTCCGAAAGGATTTTCCGCTGCGCCGCTTGGCGCCCCCGCTGGCAACGCCGTAAAGCGCAAAGGAAATCGCGTCAAACAGCGTGGTTTTGCCCGCGCCCGTATCGCCCGCGATCAAGAACAGCCCGTTTTCGCCAAGCAGGGTAAAGTCCACCGTTTCCACGTCGGCATAGGGCCCAAAGGCGCTCATTTCAAGCCTGATCGGACGCATGACGCTTCGCCTCCGCTTCCTCAATCACTTGCCGCATCATGGCTACGCGCCTTTCATCCGGCGGCTGGCCGTTATTCTGCGCCTCATAAAACGCCATAAAATGCTCCAGGGGGCTAAGAGCCTCCGCCGCCTGCGCCTCCACAAAGACGGCCTCCTCGTTTGTGCGGCTGTTGTGAACGCGCATTCCCAGCAGGTTGGGGTAGGTCAGGCGCAGCGCGCCCAGCGCGTCCGGCAGGGCGTCCTCGTCGGTGAGCACGGCATACACATAGTCCTCGCTGTAGTGCTCTGGCGCGGCCACGTCCCTGAGCGCGCCCGTCACGGTGCGCAGCTCATTAAGCGGCGCGAACGGCGCGGTCTCTGCCTTCACCTCCGTGCCCTTTGGGCCCAGCGTTACCACCAGCGCGGCCTTTTTTTGATGTTCTTCCGACAGCGAATACTTGAGCGGCGAGCCGCAATATCTTACCCTGCCGCCGCACAGCTTCTGGGGCGAATGCAGATGCCCCAGCGCCACATAATCAAACCCCTCGAAAACGGAGGCGCTGATTTGATCGATGCCGCCGATGAGGCGCGTTTCGGATTGGCAGCTTTCCGCGCCGCTCACATACTGGTGCGCCACCAGCACATTGCGCGCGCCTGCGTCCAGCTTTGCGGTGGAAAGCGCCGCGCGCACCGCGTCCTCATAGCTGCGAACGTCCTCAAAGTAGGGACGCACGGCTCCCGGGCGCAAAAACGGCAGCAGCCATACATGCACCTCGCCATATTCATCGCGCAGCACATGGCGGGTCAGCGCGCCGTCAAAGGCCGGGGCCATAAAAACGCCGCTCTCCCCTAGCAGCTCGCGGCAGTACGCCACCTGCTCCGCGCTGTCGTGATTGCCGCTCACCGCCAGTACGGGCTTATGCAGGCGGCTGAGGGCCACCAGAAAATCGCTTACCTCGCGTATGGCCTCCGCACTGGGCTGCGCCTTGTCGTATACGTCGCCCGCGAGCAGCACCGCATCGCAGGTTTTAGCCATCGCCAGCGCCTGCCTGAGCACATGCCGCTGGTCGTCCATCAGGCTGAAGCCACCAAGCCGCCTGCCGATATGCAAATCCGAGAGGTGCAAGAATCTCATCGTTGGTTATGCTCCTTCTTTCAGCGCCTTACCCGCCCATCGTACCCTTTTTATCCACAAAATGCAATAGCGCGCCGGGTTTACCTATAAACGCCCTTCCTTTTTTCTAACAAATGCGGTAAAATAGGTTGAAATTCAGCATTGTTTACACAAAGGGGCCCTCGCGCATGATTGAACTCATCATCAACCCGACTGCCGGAAACGGCTATGCCGCTCAGATTGGCAAAGAAATTGAACATTTGCTTACCCAGCGTAAGATTCCCTATACTTCCCACTTGACGAAGCATCCCGGTCACGCAACCGAGCTTGCGCGCGAGGCTGCCGCGCGCGGGGCCAGTACCGTTATTTCCATCGGCGGCGACGGCACCCTTACCGAAACCGCCGCGGGCCTGTGCGGCACCTCCGCTTCCCTGGGCGTTATCCCCGCAGGCACAGGCAACGATTTTGTCAAAACCATTGGTACCCCCAAGGATTGGCGCGCTGCCATGGAATTCATCCTCTCCCATCCCGCGCGCCCCGTGGATACTGGCGTTGCCAACGACCGCTTCTTTCTGAACGTGTGCGGCACAGGCTTTGATGTGATGGTACTGGATTATGCCGAATCGGCCAAGAAGCACGCGCGGGGCATATGGCCGTATCTCTACGGCGTGCTGCGCGCCATCGCCGCCTTCAAGCCCATTCCCATGCACATTGAAATCGGCTCCGAAACCGTGCTGGACGGAAATTACATGATCTGCTCCATCGGCAATGGCCGCTACATCGGCGGCGGCATTCCCATCACGCCGCTAGCGGACGTAATCGACGGGCAGTTTGAGCTTTTGGTGGTAGACGCCGTACCCCGATGGCGGATTCCCTTCTACCTGCCCTCGCTGATGATGGGCACGCTGTATAAGCGCAAGCCCGCGCACCGCTATCTTGCGTCGCGCTGCGTGCTCTCCTCCCCGCACATGCGCATGAACCTGGACGGCGAAATCTTCCCTATGCCAGACACGCGCTTTGAGTGCCAGAGCGGAAGCCTGCTTCTGCACTGGTAAATTCGTTTGTAAAAGTTGCCGCCGGGCGGTTTTCCGGCGCGTTTTATGCTATACTATAGGCGGGAGCCTCGCGTTCAAGACGGCCTATGCTCGCGGCAGGGCGGATACCCGCCATTTGCAACTTAACGCCGCCGACGGCGTACAATCATACAGAGAGCGCCGTAAAATACGCGGTGCAGCACTCCAAGGCCCGCGATACAGATAGCTGAAGGCGGGAAGATGATGAACGAAAGGATGGAACGTGTATGGCGAATCTTGGAAACAGTGTGAAACTGGCTTTTCTCAAGGGGCTGGAGGCCATTGGAAACGGCGCCAGCAACATGGCTTCCAACGCGCATCAAAAGCTGAACGAAATTAACCTCGAAACCCGCCGCCGCGAGCTGATGAGCGAGCTGCCCGTGCGCGCGCTGGATTTGTGGCAAAACGGCGTTGAACTGCCCGAACCGCTAAACGGCATGCTTCGGGAGCTCAGCGAGTTGGATGAGCAGCTTACCGTGCTGCGCGCCCAGCGCTATGCGCGCGTAGAGGTTGAGCAGGAGTCCTGCGAAGAAGCCCCGCAGGACGATGGCGAAACCGCCTTGGAGGAGGGCGTTCAGCCGTGCGAATTGCCGGACGAAGCCCTCGTGGAAGAAGCCGCGGATGAGCAGGACGCGCCCGTCTGCGAGGGACAGGAAGCGGATGAGGGTGCGGAAGGCGAAGCGCCCGATAAAGAGGACGGCGGGGAAGATAGCCCCGCGCTCTAAAGCGGCATACAGGAAACGCTTTCGCCCAATAAAAACGATACGCGCTGTAGAAACGGGGAGAGGGCCATGGCCTCTGTCGCCTCTTTAGGGCTTGGGCAAACAATGGAACAGAAGCTCCATTCCGTGGGCATTCATTCGGCCGAGGAATTGATTGAGCTTGGCAGCAGGCAAGCGGTTTTTCGTCTTAAAGAGCGGTATCCAAATACCTGCGTCGTCATTCTGTATTACTTGGAGGCCGCTATTCGCGGCGTAGAAATCAAACAGTTGAGCGGTCCCATGCAAGGCGGAATTGAAAGCCTATTTCACTCAATTAGGATGAAGCGCTCCCGCCAAGCATTGCAGGCGTTTTCTTTCAAATTGTTTTAACCCTGACGGAGCTTGTCAGGGTTTTTTTGATATGCTGGGGCCGAAAGGCAGGTTGAAACGATGAGCGCCACAATGCTTTTGTACCTCTTTGACGGCTTTGCCGATTGGGTGCCCGCCTATCTGTGCGCCGGGCTTGCCAGGGCGGGCTGGAAAATTCTTTCCATCAGTTGGGATGGCCGCCCCGTCCGTTCCATGGGCGGCCTGTTGATTCAGCCGGATTGCGCCCTAAGCGCCATCCCCCGGGCGTTTGATTTGCTGGTGCTGCCGGGCGGAGCCGCCTGGCTGGACGGCGGCAACGACGCGGCGCTGCCGCTGGTGCGGCATGCCGCCAAAAGCCGCGTGCCTATCGGGGCCATATGCAACGCGGCGGCCTTTCTGGCCATGCATGGCTTCCTCAATGAGATTCGCCATACGGGCAACACGCTTGCCTTCCTCCAGGCGTGCGCGCCGCGCTATACCGGCGGCGCGCTTTTTGAGGAACGCCAGGCCGTTTGCGACGGCGGAATCGTGACCGCAAACGGGTACGCCGCCCTGGCCTTTACGCGCGAGGTGATGCGGCTTGTGGGCTGCGTGCCCGAAGAGGGCAGCCCGGAAAACTGGTACGCCATGCACCGCTCCGGCTTTTACCCGGATTAGCCGTCTTTTCAAGTTCAAGCGCCGTCAGGCCCGCCGGACGCTCCCCCTGGCCAGCCTTCAGCGGCTTTCCCCGCGCCGGGCGCGCATCAGGTCGGCGTAGCCAATCCATACGGTCCAAACGTAGGCGCAGGTTTTGGGAATCATCAGCATGCCCACCAGCGGAACCGCGTCTGCCCACAGCACGACGGGAATATAGAACGCAAAGCTCAAAACGATGGTCAGCCACATCCAGCGAAAGGACTTGTCGTTTTGGGCTTTCGCGCTATGGTAAAACAGCACGATTACCATGAGTCCCAACAGCGCGAAGGGAATGTTGCGGTAAATTCCCCACGCCAGCGGCGCGTCCGCATCCAGCCAGCGGTTTTGCGGGAACAGGCACAGCGCGACCCGCAGGGCCGCCAGCCCGTATACCGCCGCCGTAAGCCCCTTCTGGCCGCGAACCTGATAGCGCAGCCGCCATACGTAGTACAGCAGCACATAGAACACCGTCATGGTAACGGAGGTAATCAGCTTGCCCGCGCCAAGCGCGGCGGTATAGCTTTCCAGCCCCGTGGTGCACAGCGCCAGCGCGCGCGGCACCAGATGGAACGCGTCGCCCGCGCCAAGCGTTACGGCCATAATGCCGAACAAGCGGTGCTGGTGACTTTGCCCGCTCAAACGAATCATGCGCACGCCCAGCGTGATTACCGTGGCAAGGTACAAAACGTCAAACAAGGTTTCCATGATTGCCTGCATATTCTTCATCCTTTTCTTGCGGCTTCCAGCGCGCCCCGCAGCAGCGCTTCCAGCAGAGGCACGCGGCTGCGTCCCAGCAATACCTCCATGCGGTAAAAATCCATGATAAACTCCGCCAGCGCCTCGGGCGTAACGGGCGGCCGCCATTCCAGCCCGCCATACAGGGGATCGTGAGTCAGCGCTTCCAAGAGCATGGCCCGCATATGCGCAAACGCATCCCGCATAGCCTCCTGTCCGCGGAGGTCGTTCTTCATCACCAGCGTATGCTCCGTAAAGAAGCCGGGATAGTTTTCCGCCCCCTGCCGGATGCAGTCCCCCATGGCGCGCACCAGTGGCAGAAATCCCATTTTCGCCTCATTCCGCATGAGCGGCGCAAAAATTTCCCGCCAAATCCGGCTGATTACAGCCGTTACCAGCTCCATCTTGCCGGGAAAATAGCGGTACACCGTGCCCACCGCAATGCCGCAGGCCGCAGCCACGCCGCGTATGTTCAACGCCTCCAGGCCGTCCGTCAGGGCTATTTCGCGGGCCTTTTGCAGGATTTCCTCCTGCGAGGTAACGATTGTGTTCAAGCTCTCCCTCCGCATTTTCATTGCTCAAAATGAACAATGTTCATTTTAGCTGATTCTTTTCAATATGTCAAGCGCAAGTTTTCCGCCATTGCAAACCCGGGGCCGCGTTGACAGTGCAAGCGCGGCCCCAGGTTTTAGATCGCACAAAAGAAACTAGGCTAT
>JALEIQ010000026.1 GCA_022769795.1 Clostridiales bacterium | reverse complement strand
GTGAAAAAAGGACTGGGAACCTTCGTGATTTACCTGCTGGCGGCCGCGCTTATGGCCTTTACGCTGATTCCCGTGCTATGGATGGTAATTAGCGCCTTCAAGCCTGAAGCAGATATCTGGGAAAGCGTTCCACGCTGGATTCCCAGGCGGATTACGGCGGACAACTTCGTATGGGCCTTTGGCCCATATAGCTCCAATATTGTTCCACTTTTGCTCAATTCGCTTATCACCTCCGCCGTAACCGCGCTGATGACGGCGCTATTTGCCTCTACGAGCGGCTATATTCTGGGAAAATTCAAATTTCCCGGAAAGAGGCTCTTTACCATGCTGATTATTCTTTCCCAGCTATTTCAGGGCCCCATCTTGATGACGCCATGGTACCGGCTGGCTATGAACTGGGGAATTGTCAATACCCGAACGGCGCTAATCCTGATTTATGGAACCGTCACCATTCCCATCGGCGTGTGGTTAATGAGCGGCTTCATGCACACCATACCAGGCGAGTTGGAAGAAGCGGCTCTCATTGACGGCTGCGGGCATTTTCACACGTTCCTGTCCATCATTCTTCCGCTGAGCGTGTCAAGCCTTGTTTCCATTGTCCTCTATGCGTTCATCCTGTCTTGGAACGACTATCAATATGCGTTGATTCTTACTTCGTCGGCCAAGGCAAAAACCATTCAGGTGGGGCTTGCGCAGCTGATGGAAAGCAGCGGGAAGCATAACTGGGGCGGTATTCTTGCCACCGGAACAGTCGTTGTGGTGCCAGTGGTCATTCTCTTTGCCATCATTCAGAAATACCTGATTCAGGGGCTGACCGCCGGTGCTGTGAAGGGATGAGCAAGAAGATGAAAACTTGCTTCGACGTTTTGGTTGCGGGAGGCGGGGCGGCAGCCGTGCGCGCTGCCATATCCGCTGCGGATGCAGGCGCAAGGGTCGCCATGGTTACCGGAGGCGACGCTTTGCGTACAGGCTCCACTTATTATCCGCTTTCTCCGGCCTGGGGCGTGATGTACGCGGAAGGCGAGAAGGACTGCGACGCTTTTCTTTGCGAAATTCTTTCTTCCAGTCTGGGATGCCTCAAACCCGAATTGGCGCGCAGGCTGGTGGAGGACTCCGCTGCCCGGTACCGCGACATGCAAAGCTGGGGATTGCATTTTATTCCTCTTGAATCCATTCAACTGAAAACCTGCTTTGGTTCATCTCTGCGCGGCGCGGTGCTCGATGACGTATCGTGCCTGACGCCGCTGCTGTGGAAGCAACTGAGCAAAAGAAATGTGTGTATGCGTTCCGATCTTTACGCCATCGACCTCTTGATGACGGACGGACGCTGCGCGGGCCTGCTATGCGCTGGCAGGAACGGCGAGCAAATCAGCCTGCTGGCAGGAGCGGTCATTCTTGCCATGGGCGGCGCGGAATCACTTTGGCAATATCGCTGCGCCGGAAACGCTTTATTGGGTGGCGCGTATGCCATGGCGGCGCGTCACGGCGCGCCGCTGGTAAATCTGGAATTTATCCAGTTCCTGCTTGGCACGCTTGATCCGCTGCCGGGCACGCTTTTTTATCATTTTACCCTGAACACCCATCCCCGACTGACCGATGGAGAAGGCGAGCCGCTTCTAAACCGCCTGCCAGATGGCATTGCGCCGGAGGCGTGTATGGATGCGCATGCGCTGCATGGTCCCTTCACGACCCAGGATGAATCCATGTACATTGAGCGGTCTATTCTGAGGCGTTCGCGTGAAAGCGGCCATCCATGCCCGGCAAGGTTGTCCTATACCTGCGATATTCGGGGCATGAAGCCCTTTTCCCGCTGGAACCGTTACCTTGAGCGCGCGCACATCGATGCTACTACCCAATCCTTTCTGCTCTATCCTCATTGTCAAGGGTTCAATGGGGGAATTGAAATTGACGCGCAAGCCGGTACCTGCATCCCTGGCCTGTACGCGGCAGGCGAAAGCGCTGGCGGCGTACACGGCGCAAACCGCATGGGCGGCAATTCCATCCTTTCCACACAGGTGTTTGGGCATATCGCAGGCAGAAATGCGGCCGGTTTCGCCTCGAAGCATCCTGCCCCGGCGCAATGTCAGGGTACCTTCGGCGTGCTACCGGGACAGGATTGCCTCACGGGCGGAGAGGTTCTTCAAAGACTTCGGGAAATTATGCAGCAATATGCCTTTCTGGAACGAAACGAGGCGGAGCTTTTGCTTGCCCTTGACAGCATCGGCGAGCTGGAAAAGTCCTTTGACGCCTGCGCCGCCGCCGAAAGAGAGAAAACCCCGCTCCCTTTCCTGGCGGCTAACGCATTAACCGCGGCACGGCTGATCGTTACGTCTATGCTTGCGCGCAGGGAAACCATCGGAGGCCATCTGCGCACGGACGCATCTATCCGGACACGCGATGGCGTGATGCAGCCTCAATACCTGAACCGTTAGGAGGCCGGAATATGAAACAACCTAGATTGCTGGTGATCGGCAGCCTTGTTATGGATCTGATCGTATGCGCGGAGCGCTTTGTCAACGCTGGCGAAACAATTTTAGGAACGGATTATCACACTGCATCCGGTGGCAAGGGAGCCAATCAGGCTGCGCAGGCCGCTCTGTTGGGGGCCGATGTCGCAATGGCGGGCAAGGTGGGCGACGACGCCTTTGGGCGGGAGATGCTGTCATCGCTGAATAGAGCCGGCGTAGATACATCGCGGGTGCGGGTAACCCACGAGGCCTCCTCCGGCGTGGGCAATATTCAGATACAGTCGGTCATGGGCAAAACGCAAAACCGCATTGTGGTGGTGCCAGGCGCAAACATGACCATTACGCAGGATGATATCGCGCCCCTTGAACGGGAGCTTTGCCGCTATGACATGGTGATTCTTCAGATGGAAATTCCCATGGCGGTCAACGAGCTGGTCGCGGCCTGGGCCGCGCGGGACGGCGTACCCGTCATGCTGAATCCCGCACCTGCCGTCGGGCTCGACGCCTCCTTTTTATCGCACCTGAGCTGGATTGCGCCAAATGAGCATGAAGCGTCCCTGCTAACCGGGCTGCCCATAGCAACGGAAACCGATATGCGCCACGCGGCTGACTGGCTGCGCCAGCGCGGTTGCCCCAATGTCATCATTACCCTTGGCGACCGCGGCGCGGCCTGCCAGAATGGAGAAACATTTTTTATTAGTCCGTGCATTCCCTGCAGGCATCCCGTTGACCCCACTGCGGCGGGGGACAGCTTTATCGGGGCCTTCTGCACGGCGCTCAGCGCAGGGATGCCGGTGCGTGAGGCAATGACTTTTGCCAATCAGACGGCCAGCATTACGGTTTCGCGCATGGGAGCGCAGCCCAGCCTGCCCAATCTGCAAATGGTAAATGAAAGGCTGCTGGCTACCGGTCAGGCAACGTTGCGGTTTGACGCGTAAGGAGGAAAGAAAAACATGAAAGATGCGTTGGAAAACTTCTTGACCATTACCGAGGCTGAATTTCAGCAGATCGAAAAGCAGGTAGATCCGCAAGCCCTCCGGACGGCGGCGCAAATCATCCGCGATGCGCAGGCACAGGGGGGCCGTCTGCATGTGACGGGAATTGGCAAACCGGCTCATGTGGCTACCTATCTGGCTTCTCTGCTATCCTCCACCGGTACTCCGGCATACTTTCTTCATGGCACGGAGGCGGTGCATGGCTCCTGCGGGCAGCTGGTTCCGGGCGATGTGGTTATCTGCATTTCCAATAGCGGAGAAACGCAGGAGCTGAAAGCTACAGCTACGGCCGTTCGCAACAACGGCTGCAAGGTGATTGCCGTCACGGGCGGGCGGGGCTCGTGGCTGGATCGCTTCGCTGACGTTAGCCTGTATGCGGGCGTCGGCCAGGAGGGAGGGCCGCTGAATCGAGCGCCGCGCACATCTGTTCTAGCTGAGATAATCGTATTGCAAGCGTTATCTGTGGTGCTGCAGGAAAAGCGCGCGCTGACGCCTCGGGAATATGTGCAAAGGCATCCGGGAGGCGCGCTCGGCGTATTGCGCGATGGGGAAGAAACGGCGGAATAGCGGGCGGTGATTCGCACCGCCGTTTGCAGTTTAGGAAAGGGGCCATTCCTTGCAAAGATCATAAAAGTAAGCTTTTACTAGGCTAGGATATTCCTTCTCAAATGGAGCGCTCCGAATAGGAATTTTTACGATTCCACCCTTATTTTAGTTTTACAACAGACAGCAATATTTATAAAGTTGTTGGCAAGTTTGCAAATGGAACTTGCGTTTAATAAATGTTATAGTATTGATAACAAAGCAGGACAATCCCTGCTAATAAAGGAAAGGAAAGATGATACGATGAAAAAGCTTCTTAGTATCGCGCTGGCGCTGGTTCTGGCTCTGAGCCTGTGCTCTCCCGCCATGGCCGCCGAAACCATTCAGGTCGCTGCTATTGAAACGGCTTATGGCTCTGAAATCTGGACCAAGGTTGCCGAGGCCTTCACGGCCCAGACCGGCATCGCCGTTGACCTTATCACCGACAAGAACCTGGAGGACGTTATTGGCCCCGCCATGCAGGGCGGCGAGTTCCCCGATGTGATCCACCTGGCCACCGGCCGTCCCGCCGGACTGACCGAGCAGTTCATCAAGGACAATAACATGGCCGAGATTACCGACGTGCTCAGCATGACCGTGCCCGGCGAGGATAAGCTTGTGAGCGAGAAGATCGCGGGCGGCTTTACCGACACCTCTCTGACCAACCCCTATAACGACGGCAAGACCTACATGGCCCCCATGTTCTACAGCCCCTGCGGCCTGTTCTATAACGCCGGCCTGTTTGAGGAAAAGGGCTGGACGGTTCCCGCCACCTGGGACGAGATGTGGGCCCTGGGCGAAACCGCCAAGGCCGAGGGCATCTACCTGTTCACCTATCCCACCGCCGGTTACTTTGACGCTTTCCTGTATGCGCTGATGTACAGCGTTGGCGGCACCGAGTTCTTTGAGGCTGCCACCCATTATGAGGAAGGCATCTGGGACACCGAAGAAGCCAAGACCTGCTTCGAAATCATCGGCAAGCTGGCTTCCTACACCAACCCCATCACCCCCGCTCAGGCCAACAATCAGGACTTCACCCAGAACCAGCAGCTCGTGCTGGATAACAAGGCCCTGTTCATGCCCAACGGCACCTGGATCGTTGGCGAAATGGCCGAGGCTCCCCGCGCTGAGGGCTTCAAGTGGGGCATGACCGCTCTGCCCGCCGTTGAAGAAGGCGGAGCCGGTTACAGCTACACCTGGTTTGAGCAGGCCTGGATTCCTGCTGGCGCCGTCAATCAGGACGCCGCCAAGCAGTTCATCGCCTTCCTCTACAGCGACGTGGCTTGCGAGATCTTCGCTTCCGCGGGCGCCATCCAGCCTGTGCTGGGCATCGCCGATAAGCTGGAAGGCGACAACGTGATGTTCTACTCCATCTATGATCACGGCGCTAAGGCCGCCATGGGCAATTTCGCCGCTTTCAACGCCATCCCCGGCATCGAGCTCTCTCCCGTGTTCTTTGAGCCCGTCAACTCTCTGGTTGCCGGTGAGCTGACTGTGGAACAGTGGCTGGAGAACATCAAGGCCGCCAGCGATCAGATGCGGGCCAACCTGAAGTAATACCGTTCCCTTTCCCGGCGGGATGGCAGCGCCATCCCGCCGGTTTTCGTCCGGCAGCTTTCTCCACATCAGCCTGAAAGGAGCGTTTCCGATGAAAAAGACCATTGGCCGCAAAGGCTTCATCTTCCTTTGCGTAGCTCCGGCAGTCATCCTGTTCCTGGTATTCATGGTGCTGCCTACGCTTAACGTGTTCCGCATGTCGCTGTACCAGCGCGGCGCATATTCTCCCACCGAAACCTTTGTAGGGCTGAGTAATTTCACCCAGCTCTTTCAGGACGCCCAGTTTGTGCGTTCCATGCAGAACACCATTCTGCTGGTGGTGGTCGTTACCATCATCACCTTTGCCTTTGCGCTGGTGTTTGCCGGTATCCTGACCAGAGAAAAAATCAAGGGGCAGAATTTCTTCCGCATCGTGTTCTATATCCCCAATATTCTGTCCATTGTTGTTATATCAGGTATCTTCTCCGCCATCTACAAGCCCGAAAACGGCATGCTCAACTCCATTATCGGCCTGTTTCGGGATATGACCGACCCAATCCTTTGGAAGGGCGAAAGGCTGGTTATGGTAAGCATCGTCATCGCCATGGTATGGCAGGCCATCGGCTATTACATGGTGATGTACATGGCATCCATGTCCGCCGTTCCGGGCTCCATCTATGAAAGCGCCGATCTGGACGGCGCGGGGCGCATGCGCCAGTTTTTCCAGATTACCATTCCGCTTATCTGGACCAATATCCGTACCACCCTTACCTTCTTTATCATCTCCACCATCAATATGGCCTTCCTGTTTGTGAAGGCCATGACCTCCGGCGGCCCCAATGGCGCTTCCGAGGTTGTGCTGGGGTATGCTGAATGATGGCAGCGACGCCGGTTTGGAACGCACCGGCCAGCTGAGTCCAGCCATAGTTGATATCGCCCTCGCCGCTGCAAACGTTGTACAGGGAAAGGTAGCGATCCACAAATTCCACGTGCTTGGGATCGTTGACGGTGCAAACGCCATCCTCCGTGAAGTAATTGGTGATACCGGAGTAGGAGTACATGAGCATTTCCAGGTTGGTCGCCGCGCCTTTTCCGCCGCGCAGGGCAATGCCGTAGCGGCCGGCTTCCTTATCGGTAAGCGCTTCTACGTCGGTAAAGAACTCATCCCAGGTGGAGGGAATGGAGAGGCCCTTCTCGGCAAACCAGTCGCTGCGCGCCCACAGGCAGAAGAAATTGCAGCCGGAGGGCAGGTAGTACAAACGGTTGTTTTCACGGTCATAGGCCGAGGCGGAAGCGATGGCGCTTTCCAGGATGGCGTTATTGCCCTTTTCGGCGTACAGATCCGTCAAATCGGTCACGTAGCCGTTTTCAATATAGGTGGCGATGTTTTTGGAAGTGATGTTGAGAATGTCCGGGGCGGTACCGGCCTCAAAGGCCAGCATCAGCTTATCGGTAGAATCCTCCGGCAGCCCGGTAAACTCAATTTTGATGTTGGGATGGGAAGCCTCGAAGGTAGAAATGATCTCCTGCACCATTTCCATGCGGGCGTCGGTCATGTCGTCAAGCCAAAAGGTAACGGTCGCTTGCTCCTCGGCCAGTGAAACCGAGAAAAAGCTAAGGGTCAGCATGAGTGAGAGAAGGATGGACAGCCACTTTTTCATAGGGAAGATTCTCCTTTCATTTATTGATATCCCGCACCCGGCGGGAGATCATCTTGTGGAACGGAGGATTAACCTTTGAGCGCGCCGGCGCTCATGCCGGATACCAGATAGCGCTGCACATAGCCAAACAGGCATAGCGGCGGCAGCAGGGCAATCACGGCTCCGGCAGCCAGGCCGGAGTAATTGATGGTGGTTTGGGTAATCATGTAGCGCAAGCCAACCGAGATGGGAAATTTATGGCCCGTACTCAGAAAGGTGTACGGCAGCAGATACTCATTCCAGCAGTTGATGAACGCGAAGGAGATTACCGTAACAATACCGGGAATAATCACGGGCATGATCACATGGAACAGCGTTTGCATACGTGTGCAGCCGTCGATCATGGCCGCT
This sequence comes from Clostridiales bacterium, assembly GCA_022769795.1. Classification (GTDB taxonomy): domain Bacteria; phylum Bacillota; class Clostridia; order Christensenellales; family Aristaeellaceae; genus Limiplasma. The sequence continues at coordinate 8,744 of JALEIQ010000026.1, read as the reverse complement.
TCGTCGATTTCCTTGGGCACGCCGCCGATGAAACCCTTCATCAGCAGGGTTTGGAAGGGAATGGCGGAGGCGATTTCCACCAGAATGACGGACAGGAAGCGGTCTACCAGCCCCAGATCGCGCATGAGCAGGTACAGCGGCGAAATGATGATGATGCGCGGCAGCATTTGGGTCATCAGCATGATAACCATAAACGCCTGCTTGCCACGGAATTTGAAGCGGCTTAACGCATATCCGTTAAACAGCACCAGAACCGAAACCACTGCGACTGCGCACAGGCTCATGACGAGGCTGTTGCAAAAATACTGGGAAATACGTCCGCTGGACCATGCGCCCGAATAGTTGCTCAGAGTAAAGGGATTGGGAAGGATGCTAAAGGTTTCGCTGACAACGTCGCTGGAATATTTGAAGGACAAAGAGAGCACCCACAGAAGCGGAATCATCACAAATGCAAGCAGAACGCCAAGCGGCAACCAGCGAAGAAAGATGCGTTCGGCAATACGCTTCGCTTTGGAAGACATTATGCATCCTCCTTCCCAAATGCGTTGGCGCGCAGGTAGATGATGGTAAATACGCTCAACATCAGGAAGGAAAGGATGGCTAACGCGCTGCCGTAGCCGTAGTTTCCTTCCACAATGGATTTGTTGTAGATGTATAGCGCAAGTGTGGTTGTGCGTCCCAGCGGGCCGCCGTTGGTCATCGTCATAATCAGGTCTACGGATTGGAATGCCCAAATGCAGCGCATGAGCGCCGCATATACCACCGATTCCCGGATGAAAGGCAGCGTGATGCGGAACAGCGTTACAAAGCGGCCCGCGCCATCCACCTTCGCGGCTTCATAGATATCCTCGGAAATGCTTTGCAGCGCTGCCAGGCAGGTAATGGCCAGGAAGGGGATGCCGCGCCATAATTCCGCGATAACTACGGAGCCGAAGGCAAGATTGCGGTCGCCCAGCCAGGAGCGGGGCGCCACCCCCCATGAGCTGAGCAGGTTATTGAGCAAGCCAAAATTATCATCATAGATAAGCAGCCACAAAATACCGGTTAGCACGCCGGAGATAGCCCAGGGCGCAAAGCAGATGGTGCGAGAAAAGCCCTGGCCGCGGAACTTGCGGTTTAGCAGCAGCGCCGCCGTAAGGCCGATAACAACCTGCAATCCCACCTCAATGACCACCCACTTGAGCGAGATGCCAAGCGCGGTTACAAACTTGCTGTCGCCGGTGAAGATACGCACATAGTTTTCCAAACCAATCCAGCCATACTGCTTGGGCTTGGTGCGCTGATAATTCAGAAAACTGTTGAACAGCGCTCTACCCATGGGATACAGCAGGAAAACCGCTAAAAACAGGAACGACGGAAGAAGCAACGCATAAGGAAGCACGCGTTCTTCTTTGATACGATGGGTATGAAACACTCTTGCTTTGCTTGCCACGAACTTCACTCCCAACCAAACAGGATTGCAATAGTTTCTTTGGGAATACGGCAGCACTTTCGTCGTGTCATATTGTATGACATCATACAATCATATTACACAAAGTCTGTTGCGTTGTCAATACTTTTTTCAAAAACTTTTCTAATGTGGCCAAATAACAAATAAAATAAACATTTTATTTTGCCTGAAGGGCATAAAAAAGAACGAAGGGAAACCCTCCGTTCCTGCGGCAGGAAAATCATTCATCTGTACGGATACGGGTGCTGATGTCCTCAATGGCGCGTATCATATGGTAATGCATAGCCTCAACCGCTTCCGTTTCGCTTTGGTTGCGAAAAGCGTTTATTAGCCGCCGGTGAGGCTCGATGGCATTGGAATAGGTGCCGTCGTCGTTAAAGGAGGCATAGCGGTATTCGTTAAACGCCTTTGTGAGCAGCTTGCCAATATTGATGAGCAGTTCATTGCCAGTGGCCTCAAAAATAATCATGTGGAACTGTTCATCAAGACACATGAGCGTTTGACCGTCGCAGGTATTGTTGGCGGCAATAAAAGCGGCAAAGTTCTTCTCCAAACGCTCGGTCAGCTCTGCGCCGCAGCGTTGCGCGGCCAGGCGAGCCGCAAGCTCCTCCATCGGGGCGCGCACATCCATAAGATCCTTAAAGCTGGTAGGGGAGAAAACGGCCCAGTAGTTATCTATTTCCGTTATATGAGCTACAAAGGCTCCCCGGCCCGGAACCATGCGCACATATCCCTCCGTGGCAAGGATGCGCAGGGCCTCCCTTACAACCGTGCGGCTAACATTGAGCTGCTGGCATAGTTTGGCTTCGGTGGCGAGCTTGTCGCCAACCTTGTATTCTCCGTTAAGAATGGAGTTTCGTATGGCGCTGGCAGCCATATCCGTAACGGATACCTTCTCTATTCTGTTCATGCGGCCTGACGAACCCCTTCCGTGCATATTGTGGAATAGTAAAAAACATACCAGCCTATATTCTATTGGCCTAAAAAGGATTTGTCAATAAATCAAGTGGCTTTCCAAGCAGGGAAAAAACGGCGCTTGACAATCATGGCGAACCTGCTATAATAAACGAGCAATAGTTTCTAGGGAAAAATGAAATAGAAAAAGCGCTTTTGTCTGTTTTTGTTGCATGCATCAAAAACAGTTTTTTTCGTTTGGAGGCAAAAGCGTGTTTGAAAAAATGAAGGCTGTTGCCGCCGTGGAACAGGGAAAGACGGAAATTGTGGAAATTCCGCGTCCGGTTCCCGGCGACTATGAGTGCTTGACCAAAATTCTGTACTGCGGTATTTGCAATGGAACGGATCTAAAGCTGATTCACAATAAGGTGGCGGATTTGACAATTCCTTATCCCACTGTGCTGGGGCATGAGAGCGTGGGGCGCATTGTAGCCGTGGGAAAAAAGGTCCGTTACTGGCATGTGGGAGATAGGGTGGTTTCCCCCATCGGTACGGTTGCCCCGGGTTTTCACTGTCACTTCGGGCAAATGGCGGAATATGGCATTACGCACGATATTCGCGCCATGATGGAGGACGGTGTGGATTTGGGCAGGCAGCCGCCCATTCCGGATTATCGAGGAAAGCTGATTCCAGAGAGCATGCGCTACCGGGACGCAGTGATGCTGCTGACCTTTAAGGAAAACTACAGCGCGCTAAAAAACTTTGGCCTTCAGCCGGGTATGGATGTGCTTGTGTGCGGCGACGGCCCGGTGGCTATGGGCATAGCCAGAATCGCAAAGGCGCTGGGCGCGGCCAGCGTGCGCTGCATAGGCCACCACGATGACCGTTTGGAGCATATTCGCGTTTGTGCGAAGGTAGATGGCGTAATCAATTCGAAAAGGGAAAAGCCGGTAGAGTTTCTTGCCGGACAAAAGCTCGATATGATCGTGGACGCCGTGGGCGACCTGGAAACGGATCGCGCGCTTGCGCCGCTGCTCAGGCCGCGCGGGCTGATCGGGCTGTATGGGGTGCTGTCTAAAGAGCGGGCGAACACGAACCTGTTTGACTGGCCGAACAATGTTAAGCTGCATATTCTCAACTGGCCCTATGGCGAGCATCGCTCTCACGAGGCGGTTGTGGAGCTGGTTGAGCGCGGCGAGCTGGTTCCCGAGCAGTATTACAGCCATGTGCTGCCCATGGAGGAGGCGGGCAGAGGCTTTGAGATGGTTGCCAGCCGCGAGGCCTTTAAGGTGATTCTTCAAATGCCGGGCGCGGACGAGCTGTAAGGAGGCGTTGGGGATGACGCTGAAAGGGTTGCTGAAAAAGAACCGCAGCTATCGGGGCTTTTTACAAACGCCGCGCCTGAACCGGGATGAATTAACGCGCCTTGTGGCGTTGACACGGCTGTGCCCCTCCAGCGGAAATGTGCAGCCGCTGAAATACCGCCTGATATGCGACGATGAAACCAACGCGCGTGTTTTGGCGCTTACCCGGTGGGCCGGGCGTATGAAAACGCCGAAGCTGCCGCGCGAGGGCATGGCGCCCACCGCCTACATTGTTATCCTGCATGATACGGGCATAGCGCCCAATCCAACCGCGTTTTACAAGGATGTGGGTATCGCCGCGCTTGCGGTGCTTATGGGCGCGACGGAGATGGGGTTTGGCGGCTGTATGCTGGGTGGCTATGATGCGCATGCGCTAAGCGAAGCGCTGGCGCTGCCACAGCACTTGCGGCCGGTGTTGCTTGTCGCGCTTGGAAAGCCCGCTGAAACCATAGTGCTGGAGGATGCGCCGCCGGGCTTTGTGGATGCGGATCACGCCTACTATCGTGACGGGAACGATGTGCACCATGTGTGGAAACGCACAACTGACGAGCTGATTGTATGAAGAATAAAAAACAAAAAGAGGAGCGTTTAGCGTGGAGGATATTTTCGCTTCCAAAAAGCTTGGCTTTGGCTTGATGCGCCTGCCCACACGTAAGGATGGGGCGATTGACATGAAGCTGCTGTGCGAGCTGGTGGATCGCTTCATGGGGGCCGGATTTACCTATTTCGACACCGCGTACGTATATCACGACGGCGAATCGGAGCGGGCGGTCAAGCAGGCGCTGGTAGACCGTTATCCCCGCGACAGCTTTACGCTGGCTACCAAAATGCCGCATAATTTCCTAAAAAGCGCTAGCGACGTGGACGCGACGTTTGCAGAGCAGATGGAGCGTACCGGCGCGGGTTACTTTGACTTCTACCTGATGCATGGTGTGAACAACCGTAACTGGGAGCGTTATGAGAAATTTGGCTGCTGGGAACACGCCTCGCGCATGAAGCGCGAGGGGCGCATACGGCATCTGGGTTTTTCCTTTCATGGCACGCCCGAGCTGCTGGAACAGACGCTTGAAAGCCACCCTGAAGCGGAATTTGTGCAGTTGCAGTTGAATTATGCGGATTGGGAAAGCCCGCGTATCTGCTCGAGAAAATGCCATGAAATCGCGCGGGCGCATGGGCTGCCTATCGTTGTAATGGAGCCTGTTAAGGGAGGAATGCTGGCCAGCCTTCCTTCCGCCGCGGCAGAAATTTTGCGTGCCGCCGCGCCGCAGGCCACCCAGGCGTCCTGGGCCTTGCGCTATGTGGCGGAACTGGATGGTGTGAAAGTGGTGCTTTCCGGCATGAACGCCATGGAGCAGATGGAGGACAACATTGCCACGCTGAATGCGCCCAATCCGCTTACACCGGAGGAGAAAGCGGCGTTGGAGCGGGCGGCGGCCTGCCTGCTTAGCTCCACTACGGCGCCGTGCACGGGCTGCCGCTATTGCGTGAAGGGCTGCCCCGCCGGGCTGGAGATTCCCGCGCTGATTGGCGTGCTGAACAATTGCAGGTTGTTTCCCGGAACGAAGGCTGCGGAGAACCACTGGCGCAAGAACACGCAGGCGGGCGCTGTGCCCGCGCGCTGCGTTGCCTGCGGCCAATGTGAAAGCGCTTGCCCGCAGCATTTGCCCATCATCGCGCTGTTAAAGGAACTTACAAAGGCTTTCTAACATAAATCACAGAAGGGAAGAATTGAAAATGAAAAGCTATCCTAATGGCGTATGGCCCGTTATGCTGACCCCTTTTACCGAAAAAGGAGAGATTGACGAAGAAGGATTGTACGCGCTGGTCGAGTGGTACATTGAAAAGGGCGTGGACGGTTTGTTCGCCTCCTGCCAAAGCAGTGAAATATTCCATATGACCTTTGAGGAGCGCATGCGCATTGCCAAAATTACGGTGGACGCGGCGCGCGGACGGGTTCCGGTAATCGGCTCCGGGTTTACGGATTACTGCATGGCGGAGCAGGTGCGCAACGTATACGCCATGAAGGAAACGGGCGTGGACGCGGTGATCCTGCTCACAAACCGTCTGGCCTCGGAGGGACAGGACGACGACGCCCTGCTCGCCCATGCGGATGCGCTGCTTGCGCAGATCGACGAAAGCATTCCTCTTGGCTTGTATGAGTGTCCGTTCCCCTATAAGCGCCTGCTTTCGCCTCGCGTAATTCAAGAGCTGGCGGCTACGGGCAGGTTCTATTTTTTGAAGGATACGTGCCTCGATGCGGCGCAAATCCGGGAGAAGCTGGCCGTTACCCGCGGAACAAGCCTGAAGCTGTACAACGCGCACATCGCCACGCTTTTGGAATCGCTGCGTGACGGAGCGTACGGCTTTTCCGGCATCATGGCGAATTTCCATCCCGAGATTTACGTATGGCTTACCCGCAACATTCGCCATCCCAACGCGGAGAAGGTGCAGCGTTTGCTCACGGCTGCCTCGTTGCTGGAACGCCAGCTCTATCCCGCCAATGCAAAGTATTTCCTGAAGGAGATTGCCAAACTTCCCATCACCACGCGCTGCCGCGTACAGGATGACGGACTGCTTTCATCCAATTTCCGGGAGGAAGTCCGTCAGGTTGCCGCATTGATGGATGACGCATACCACACGCTGTGCGTGTAAGCCGCGCACGCTTGGAAGGGAGGAAAACCGCATGAAACGACCCCGGATTCTGGTTGTGGGAAGCTTTGTTATGGATTTGATTTTTCGCGCGGATCGCTTTGTTTCCCAGGGCGAAACGATTCTTGGCACGGATTTCCATTCCGCGCCGGGAGGAAAGGGCGCGAACCAGGCGGTGCAGGCGGCTCGCCTGGGCGCGGAGGTGAGCATGGTTGGCAAGGTGGGCGATGACGGCTATGGCAGAGCCATGCTTGCCTCCCTGAATGAAGCGGGCGTAGGCACGGAAGGGGTAACCGTTACCAAGGACTGTCCCTCTGGCTTGAGCAATATCCAGATTCGGGATGACGGCGCCATGGCACAAAACCGTATTCTGGTGATTCCCGGGGCCAATATGGCCATTGCGCCTAAGGATGTGGCGTTTCTGGAGCGGGAGATCGCGCAGTATGATATGGTGGTTCTCCAACTGGAAATTCCCATGGAGATCAACGAGCTGGTAGCGCGCTATGCGCGGGCCAACGGCGTGCCGGTTATGCTCAATCCCGCGCCGGCGGCGGAGCTTTCCTCAGCCTTCATGAAGAATTTGACCTACCTTGCGCCCAACGAGCATGAGGCGGAGGCCCTTACGGGCGTACAGCCAAAGGATGAGGCGTCCATACGCCATGCCGCCGAGCTGCTTAGGCAACAGGGAGCGCAGCGGGTGATTATCACCCTGGGGGAATCGGGAGCGGCCTTTTGGGACGGCGAACATTTTTTGATGAGCCCCGCCGCAACGTGCGAGCATCCGGTTGACCCCACCGCCGCGGGCGACAGCTTTATCGGCGCGTTTTCAACGGCGGTTTGCGCGGGCATGCGGGCTGAGGACGCCATGGCCTTTGCCAACCATACGGCGAGCCTGACGGTATCCGGCATGGGAGCTCAACCCAGCCTACCCGGGCTTGAGCGTGTGAATGCCTCGCTTGCAAAAGCGGGCCGCCAAACGCTGCATTACGACCATTGAAAGGAGCGACGCTCATGAGCGCTTTAGACAGCTTTTTGAAAACAGCCGGCGACGAAATGCGCGGCGTGATCTCCGCAATCGATAGGGAGGCGTTGCTTTCGGCCGCTCAACTGATTTGGGAGGCGGAAGAACATGGCGGAAGGGTGCATATTACGGGAATTGGCAAACCGGCCTATGTGGCTACGTATATGGCCTCTCTGATGTCCTCCACGGGAACGCCCGCCTATTTTTTGCACGGGACGGAGGCGGTTCACGGATCGTGCGGACAGCTTGTGCCATCGGACGTGGTTATTTGTATATCCAACAGCGGAGAAACGCAGGAGATGAAGGCCACGGTAAGGGCTGTGCGCGCGAACGGGTGCAAAGTAATTGGGGTAACGGGCAACGCACAGTCGTGGCTGTATGCGCATTCTGATGCAGGCATTCTGGCCCGTGTGCAAAACGAGGGCGGGCCGCTGGGACGCGCGCCGCGAACGTCCATTCTGGCGGAAACCATTGTTTTGCAGGCGCTGTCGGTTGTGTTGCAGGAAAAGAGGGGACTGACCCCGCAGGAGTATGTGCTCAGACATCCGGGAGGACAGCTGGGACAGCTGCGGGAAGAAGAAAGATAGAATTGCCGCCAATAGGGCTTCATAAATGAAAACGATACGCCCTGCTAGAGGAACGCACCAATAGCGTTTTTCCGGCAGGGCGTATTTTAACCGCGACGGCGAAGCACTTTGCCCGTTTTTCCCCTTTTCTCAAAAAAACGCGGCATTTTTACCGGCGTGGCCCCGCGGCATCCTCTTGTACATCCCTCCAAGCCGTGCTACAATACCCATTAAGAGGTGAACATCCATGAAGGTGCTACTGCACATCTGCTGTGCGCCGTGCTCCATTATGTGCATCGAAACGCTGCGCAAGGAGGGAATCGAGCCCGTCGGCTTCTGGGACAATCCCAATATTCATCCCTATACGGAGTACCGCAGCAGAAAAAATACGCTTGTGGAGTATGCCAAGGAGATTGGGCTGGAATTGGTTGTGCATGGCAAGTACGGCCTAAGGCCCTTTATTGGCGAGGTTGCGGAGAATATCGAAGGACGCTGCGTAAAATGCTACCGCATGCGCATGCGCGCGGCTGCCCAGTATGCGGCGGAAAACGGCTTTACGCATTTCACGTCCACGCTGTTTGTAAGCCCCTACCAGAACCATGAATTGCTTCGCCAGGAGGCCGAGGCGGCTGCAAATGAGTATAACGTGGCTTTCCTGTATAGAGATTTTCGGCCCTATTTCCGCGAGGGGCAGGATCGCGCGCGGGAAATGGGGCTGTATATGCAGAAATACTGCGGCTGTATTTTTAGCGAGGAGGATCGCTACCAGAAGCGCAAAAAGCCGCCCAAGAAGGAGGAAT
>JALEIQ010000025.1 GCA_022769795.1 Clostridiales bacterium | reverse complement strand
CCGTCTCTCAGTTCCAATGTGGCCGATCACCCTCTCAGGTCGGCTACTGATCGTCGCCTTGGTGGGCCGTTACCTCACCAACTAGCTAATCAGACGCGAGCCCATCTTCCACCGGATTCCTCCTTTGACCCCTGTGGGATGTCCCCACCGTGGTCTTATGCGGTATTAGCACACCTTTCGGTGCGTTATCCCCCTGTGGAGGGCAGGTTGCTCACGCGTTACTCACCCGTCCGCCGCTAGAATCATATCGTTCCATCCGAAAACTTCACAACATGATCCCCGCTCGACTTGCATGTGTTAGGCACGCCGCCAGCGTTCGTCCTGAGCCAGGATCAAACTCTTATGTTTGATTCTGTATCTGCTCGACTGATTTCTCAGTCCGCAATACTCAAGTTATTGACTGTCGTTCTTGCGTTTCTTTCCTTATTCTGTATCGTTTTCAAGGTTCGTTGCTCTCAAGCGAGCTTGTATATAATACCACTGTTTCGGCCTTGTGTCAACACCCAATTTTCATTTTTTTTAAAGAAATTTGCAAAAATTCTACGCACCACTGCCAATCCCTTACGGCGCGCCGCTTTGCGCAAGCAGCGCTTCCACGCTTTCCGCCTCAAGGGCGTTGCTTTGGTTCCATAAGCTGCCGGAAAATCCCCGCATCACGCAGCGCACGGTCAGGTTGCGCGCGTCCGCGTCCACCCTTCCCGTCGCGCTGATTTCCCCGTTGATCTCCAGCTCGTACGCCTGGGTTGGGTCTGCCAGCACCGGCTCCAAAACCGCCTGGCCATCCTCAAGCCGCGCCCGCACCTCCAGCAGCCGCATTTCCCCGCCAATCTGGAAACGCTCATTCTCCGGCGTCAGGCCGCCCTCCGCATAGGCGTACTGCGCTCCAAACAGCGCGTCATAGCTCAGCAGGTCGTATAGCGCGTCGTCCTCCCGCGCGCCCGTGGGCTTTTCCTCCCTCTCCCGGCGTACCTGTTCAATATAATGAAAGAATGGGTCGTCGTTCACCCCGGCGGCGCTCAGAAGATACGCTCCCAGTTCCCAGGCGTACAAATCCGCCCTTTCAACCGTGTTCTCCCGGTTGCTCCACACAAAATATGGGGTCATGTGGCTCTCGTCGCCCGTTTGCGCCACGCCCAGCTCCTCGTACACATCCGTGCCGAACGGCGGGATATGATCCCCAAAAAACGCCACGATTACCGGCTCCTCAAACGCCTCCAGCTTGTTCAAAAACATTTCCAGCGCGCGGTCGCTCTCGCCAAGCAGCCAGCAGTAATTCGCGGCCGTGCGCTCCGCCTTCTGGCTCAGCCTGTCCGTGAAGGGCGTATCCGCCCCAAACGTCGTGCGGAAATCGTCATACGCATATCCGCCGTGGTTTTGCATCGTTATCACAAACACAAAGTCGCGTTCCTCCGTGGCGTTAAGCTGCGCAAGCGCCGCCCGGTAGTGCTCCGCGTCGCTTACATACTGCCCCGTCTTTTCAAAGGTGCGCGTGGTCGTATCCGTGGTATAAAACGCGTCGAAACCCTCCATGCGTAAATTCGCATATCGATTGTAATACACCCCGGTATTCAGATGGATGGCCGTCGCCCTCAGCCCCTTGTTCCGCAGCACGCTGGCCAGGCTGTTCACCGGCGGCAGCCCCATCGAATAGGGGTTGTACGAATACTTGCTTCTAAGCCCCGTGAGCACCTCAAACTCGGTTTCGCTGGTGCCGCCACCCACCTTGGGCGCATACAGCCGCCCGCCCCGGCAGCCGCGCGTCATTTCATTATAAAAGGGCGTCAGCTCGCGTGTCAGGTGCAGGTATTGCCCAAGCCAGATTTCGTCGGCAAAGCTCTCGCTTAACACCAAAATCACATTGGGGCATTCCGCCTCCGCAGCGGGCGTTTGCTCTGCCAGCGCCCGGTAGCGCTCGCGCACCTCCCGCTCGCTGTAATCCACGCGCAGCGTTTCCCGCCGGTTGTTTTCCGCGGCGACAGCCGTATACAGCGTGCCGCCCTCGCGCCCATAGGCGGCCAAATCGGTGTTCACCTCGCCGCCCAGCAGCGAAAACGTGCATAGCGGCCAAAGCACGGTCACAAGCCCCACGCCCGCCAGCGGAAGCAGCAGCCCGCCACGCCGCCTGCCCCTCATCATCACGGCGCAAAGGAGGATTGCCGCCGCAAAGGCCGCCGCAATCCAGGCGATCTCCCCCAGGTCGATATCCAGTTGAAGCCCCGTGGCCGCGTGTGCCGCCTCGCCAAGCTGCGCCGCGTCCGTAAACAGAAGCGGCTCCATGCGGTAATACAGCTTGTAGCGGTTGCAAACGCCCAGCGCCGCGCACACAAAGCCCAAGCTAAGCGTAACAACCGCCCTGACGCGGTAGCTTCCCACCGCGCCAATCAGCAGGCAAACACCCAAAAAAAGTCCATAATTCACGCATGCCATCCGCGGGAACCGCGCAATCCATTTCAATGCCTCCGCCGCGCTTCCCCGCGTAAAGCCCTCCAAAAGCAGAAGCAAAAAAAGCGGCCCGACCAACGTGAGCGCCGCGTCCGCCAGGCCAAAGCGTTCCGGCAGCGCCCGTATCCGCATAGGCTTTTGCCCGCGCATTGCGATCCCTCCTCCCGCGCTTGCGCCTATGTATTCTACCACAGCGCGCCGCCGCGCCACAAGGGGCCGCATCCGCCCGCTTGGCAAGAGTTGTCGCAAATATGCGGTTTCGCTTTTGCACACAATAGCCGCGAGGAGGCGAACAGCATTGAAAAAAACTTGGATTCTTCTGGTGATCTCAATCCTTGGCCTGGCGCTGTTCTCCGCATGCGCCAGCAACGCCGATACGATGCCCAGCCCCAGCCCCATGGCCAGCACCACGCCCTCGGCGATGCCGCAGGCCACGCAGGGGCCCATGGTGAGCATTGCCCCCGCCACAGAGGCTCCCGCCACGCCCGCCGGCGTAAACTCCATTGAGGATGCGCAGCGCGTGAGCGACAACGTGGCCGAGGAAGTGGAAAAGCTCAGCGAGCTGGACACCGCCGAGGCCGTGGTGGCCGGCAACATCGCGCTGGTGGGCGTCAAGTATGATGCCCAGTATCAGGGCGGTCTAACCGAACGCCTTACCAAAATGGTGGAGCAGCGGGTGGAAACCATCGATAAAACCATCACCGCCGTCCACGTGACCGACGACGAGGCCACGCTGGACAAAATCGCCAAGCTGCGCGAGGAGCTCAACAACAAGTCCATCACCTTCGAGGAGCTCCAAACCCAGCTTCTTGATATCGGCAGCGGCATCGCCGGAGGCAGCACCCCTCAGGTAACCCAGCCGCAAACCACAACCGGCGCGTGATCCGCGCGCTCTGTCCAAAAAGAAGCCCCATCCCGTGAAGAATCCTCCGGGATGGGGCTTGCGCATATGTTTTACAGGGAACCCATCAGGCAGCGGGCTCAGCCGTCGCTTCGGGCTCCTGGCTGGCTTCGGGCTCCGCCTCAGCCTCGCCGGCTTCCTCGGCCTGGGCGGCTTCCAGCTCCCCAATGCTGGGGGTAACGCCGCTGTAGGTAATCTCGGCCTCCGCCATCCATTTTTCCAGGGTGGTGGTGTACAGCTCGTCCTGGCGGGTCTGCAACAGGCTTTCGCGCTTGGCGACGCGCTGCGCATCGGTCATCTCAATGGGGCCGCCGGGTACGTCCGCGATGTACTTTACAATGTGCACGCCGTAGCTGCTCAGGTAGGGCGCGGATACGCCGCCCACGCTTTCAATGCTCATGGCGGCTTCCACAAACTCGGGCACGTAGTTGCTGCTCAGGGCGCATACCTCATAGCCGCTGGTCTTGTAGGGCTCGGAGGTCATGCCGGGGTCGGAGGCGGTGCCGTCGGCCTTTACGCCGTAGGTGGCAATCAGCTCGTCAAAGTCCGCGCCCTCGGCGATCTTCTGGTTGATCTCGTCGATGGTATCCGCCAGGGAAGCGAAAATCGCGGCCTTGGCCTCGTTCACCTGATCCTCGGTCACGGGCTCGGGAGTGGGCTCCACCGTCGCCTCGGCCTCGGGCTCCGCGGCCTCGTCATCCTGCTCCTGCTGCTGCTCCTCATAGCGGGCCTGCAGGTCGGTGTAAGCGTCCATCAGGGCCTGGTCCACAGGCAGAAGGATGTGCTTTACCGCGCGGAAGCCCGCGGGCTTGTACCAGGGCGCCTCCAGGCCGCTTTCGCTGCCGTACATGGCGGCGTACATGGCCATCTGCTCCACATAGGTGCTGTATTCCACATAGGCCGCCAGGTCGTTTTCGTACAGCTCCTTGTCGGTGGCAAGCTGCTTCTGGTAAGCGTCCTCAATCTCCTGGTCGGTCACGGTGGCGTCCTGCACCATCATGGCCTGCAGCTTGTCAAGCACGGCGTAGCGCTTGTAATCCTCTTTCAGGCTCTCGGCGGTATAGCCAAGGCCGGTGTAGTAATTCTCAGCGTCGGCGCGCGCGGCGGCCTTGTCCTCGTCGCTGCTCTCATCCGTCAGGTCGCTGTGGAAGTAGCTAATGTAGTTGTTCAGCGCCGCTTCCCAGTCGTTGCTGGCGTTGCCCTCGACGGTGGCGATTTCCTCCTCCGTAAGCTGGTCAAGGCCAAATTCCTTAGCCTTCTGCATCATGAGCACCTCGGTCAGCTTGTTTTCCATCGCCACGGCGCGGAACAGCTGCACGTTGCTCTCCTGGCTCATATCGTAATAGTTGCCGTATTGGGCCTCGTAGCTGGCGTAGATGCTCTTGGTCTGGCCCCAGGTAACATTTTCGCCGTTTACGGCCGCCAGCACGGTATCATCCGCCAGCGCTTCCGCGGCGGAAGGCTGCGCGTTCTCAGCCAAGGCCGCCGCTCCCAGCAGCATGCAAGCGCACAGCAGCAGCGACACGATTTTCCGAAGTTTTTTCATTTTTACAACGTTCCTTTCAACGGGGATTATCAAATGGCAGGCAAGCGATGCACCCCGCAGTTTGATATCT
>JALEIQ010000202.1 GCA_022769795.1 Clostridiales bacterium | reverse complement strand
TTAACATTCTTTTGCATGTGGGCACGCTGGCGGCTGTTGCCGTGGTGTTCTGGAAGGATTGGGTAGAGATGATTCTTCACCCCATTAAAAACAAAACGCTGCTGCTGCTGGTAATCGCCTCGCTGCCCGCGCTGGCGGCCAAGATCCTTTTTGACGAACCGTTGGATTATGTGGAAACGCACAATAGCCTGCTGGGCGTGTGCTTCCTGCTTACCGGCCTGATGCTTTTGCTTACGCAGCGACTGTCGCAGCGCAACGCGCAGCGCGGCGTTGAAAATCACGAGGTGGGCGTTGTGGAGGCGCTGACGATGGGTTGCCTGCAGGCGGTGGGCATGCTGCCGGGCGTAAGCCGCAGCGGCAGCACCATTTTTGGCGGCGTAACCGCCAGGCTGGACCGCCAGACGGCGGCCAAGTTCAGCTTTATGATGAGCGCGCCCGCCATTGTGGGCGGGCTGCTGAGTGAGAGCATGGCCGTGATGAAAGAGGGAATCAGTATAGGTGGCGATTTGCCCGCCATTGCCGTTGGCATGGTGGTTGCGGGCCTGAGCGGCTATTTTGCCATCCGCTTCTTCCTGAAGCTGATTAGCAAGGCGACGCTGAACTGGTTTGCGCTGTATGTGATTGTGCTGGGCATTGTGGTTATCATTTTGCAAATCACGGGCGTAATTGTTGATGCGCCTGCGGATGCGGCCAATACCATGGCCCGCGTACAAATGCTGCTTGGATAACAGGGGGTAAAACAGAAATGCCGCCGCAGGCAGCAAGCGGCGGCGCTTTTTGCGTAAAGGAGCGAGCGGCATGGATGGATGCATGCGCAAGGCGCGGATTTTGGCAGGTCAGCATTTAACGATACCGGCAGCCTGCCGGGAGGTTTGCCGCGATTTAAACGGCATTCAGGCACAGCTTGCCTCCGCGGCGGCACATGCGCTGCGCATACGCGCCACGGACAGGCTGCCTGAGAGCGGCTTTGGCAAGTGCTGGACGCTAAGGGGCACCATGCACCTGTTTGCGCTGGAGGATTTGCCGCTGTTTTTGCATAAGGGGCGCAGGCGCGCGTTGCGTGCTGTGGATGAGATGACGGGGGACGAATACGTTACGCTTGAGCGCAAGCGGCTGTTTGCGTCCGCCATTTTGGAGGCCGTTGGCAAGGGTGTGGAAAGCCGCGACGCGCTTCGGGCCTATTGCGCGGAACGCGGCATGACCAGCCAGGAGGCGCAGAGCGTGTTTAATAGCTGGGGCGGTACGATTCGCTGCCTGGCCGAAGAAGGTAAGCTGTGCTACCGGCCTTGCCAGGAAAAGGCTTTTCAGCTCTGCCCGCCGTTTGAACCCATGGAGGCGGAGGAAGCGGAGCTGGAAATGGCGCGTCGGTACTTTACCAACTACGGCCCCGCCACGCGAAAGGACGCGGCCTATTTCTTTGGCGCGCCGCAAAAGCGGATGCGCGCCTGGTTGGATGCGCTGCCGGTAAAGGCCGCCTGCATTGAAGGGCACGAGTGCTTTTGGATAGAAACAGGCCAAACGCAGTATCCCGATATTCCCGGTTGCCTGCTGCTGGCGGGGTTTGACCAGCTTATGCTGGGCTATGAGAAGAAGGAGAGCCCATTCATGCCGGAGGAATCCTTGCGCGGCATTTTCAGCCTGGCGGGAATGGTATCGCCCGCGATTCTTTTGCATGGCAGCGTTGTGGGCCGCTGGAAGAAAAACGGCGGCAGGGTGGAGCTGACCGCGTTCCGCACGCTCAGACCGGCCGAGCGCAAAAGGGTGCTTGGGGCCGTGGAGCGCACGTTTGACGAGGTGAAAACCGTCGTTTGGATGTAAGCGGAAAGAATAGCGGGGTATAGAGCGCTGGAAACATATGGGATGGGCTGCCGCTCCGGCTTCGGGCTATGAAAAACGCATAAAAACTCGCTCCCGGGTTTCAATCGGGAGCGAGTTTCGTATGAAGAATAGAACCATAGGGCAGTCCCTTTGCGGCATGCCTTTTGGATTAGTATTCTGCGCTGCCGGTGGTACGGGGGAAGGGCAAAACATCGCGGATGTTCTGCATGCCCGTAAGGTACATCACCAGGCGCTCGAAGCCCAGGCCAAAGCCGGCGTGCGGCGTGGAGCCGTAGCGGCGGGTATCCAGGTAGAAGGAATAGTCCTCCTCGCGCATGCCAAGCTCCCGGATGCGGTTGCTCAGCACATCCAGGCGTTCCTCACGCTGGCTGCCGCCAATCAGCTCGCCCACGCCGGGCACCAGCAAATCCACTGCGGCAACGGTTTTCTGGTCGTCGTTCATGCGCATGTAAAAGGCCTTGATTTCCTTGGGATAGTTGTACACAAACACGGGACGGCCAAAATGCTTTTCGCTCAGGTAGCGCTCATGCTCGGTTTGCAAATCCACGCCCCATTTTACGGGATAGTCGAATTTCTGGCCGCAGGATGTAAGGATATCGATGGCCTCGGTGTAGGTGCAGCGGGCGAACTCGCTGTTAAGAATCGCGGTGAGCCGGTCGATAAGTCCCTTTTCCACAAAGCTGTTAAGGAAGGCCATTTCCTCCGGCGCTTCAGCCAGAATACGGCCAATCACGTATTTGAGCATATCCTCGGCCAGAGCCATATCGTCAAACAGGTCGGCAAAGGCAATCTCGGGCTCCACCATCCAGAACTCGGCGGCGTGGCGCGGGGTGTAGCTCTTTTCGGCGCGGAAGGTGGGGCCGAAGGTATATACGTTGCGGAAGGCCATGCAATAGGTTTCCACGTTTAGCTGGCCGCTTACGGTAAGGCTGGCCTGCTTGCCGAAGAAGTCCTGACCGTAGTCCGGCTGGCCGCCGGGGGTCATGGGCAGCTTGTCCAGGGGCAGGGTGGTAACCTGGAACATTTCGCCCGCGCCTTCGCAGTCGCTGGTGGTGATGATGGGCGTATGCACGTACACAAAGCCGCGCTCCGCAAAGAAGGCGTGCAGGAACTGCGCCGCAAGCGAGCGAATGCGGAATACCGCGTAGAAGGTGTTGGTGCGGGGCCTTAGATGCGCAATGGTGCGCAGAAACTCAAAGGTATGGCGCTTCTTTTGCAGCGGGTATTCCGGCGCGCACATGCCCAATACCTCCACCTTGGTAGCCTTGATTTCAAAGGGTTGCTTCATGCCGGGGGTAAGCACCAATTCGCCGGTGGCGCGGATGGCGCTGCCCAGCGTGATTTTCACCGCGTCGGCAAAGTTCTCGGTAAGGCCGTCCTCCAGCACAATTTGCAGGTTTTTGAAGAACGTGCCGTCGTTTAGTTCAATAAAGCCGAAGGCTTTGCTGTCGCGCACGGTGCGTACCCAGCCTGAAACCGTGCACTCCTTTATGCCTTCTGTGAGGTTTGCGTGGAAAAGCTCCCGAATGCTCGTATCCGCCATGGATAGGCCTCCTTTGTTTTCTTTGTATGGGCTGGATCAGAGGGGCTGACGGCCCAGCATCGCCGCGCCGATCATGCCCGCGTCCGCGCCCAGACGGGCGATTTCCACGCGGGAATAGGGCAGCGTTTTGAACAGCAGGTAGCGGGGGATGCGCTCGCGCACGGCGTTGAGCAGAAAATCACCGGCCTTGCTCACGCCGCCGCCCAGAACGATCATCTCCGGATCCAAAAAGGCAATGATGGTGTAAATGGCCTTGCACAGGTAATCCACATAGTGATGAAAGACCTTCATGGCCACATCGTCCAGCGCCTTGGCCGCGTCAAACACCATTTTGGCGGTCAGCTTGCTCACATCGCCGCCGCACAGGTCGTACATGAGGCTGTCGGGGTGCTGAAGCACCATCTGCTTTCCCATGCGGATAATGGCCGTGGCGCTGCAATAGCGCTCCAGGCAGCCGTAGTTGCCGCAGGAGCATGGCTCGCCGCCGATATCCATGGGAATATGGCCGATCTCGCTTCCCACACCATGAAAGCCGCTCCAGGGCCGGCCGCCGATTACGATGCCGCCGCCCACGCCCGTGCCAAGCGTCATAAATACGCTGGAATGGCAGCCCGCGCTTACGCCGCAAATGCTTTCGGCAAAACCGGCGACGGTCGCGTCGTTATCGATGTAAACGGGCTTGTTGAGATACTTTTGCAGCTCGGTACGCAATGGCACGTCGCTCCAGCCCAGGTTGGTACAGAAAATCACGTTGCCTGTTTTTTCGTCCGCCACGCCGGGAATTCCCACGCCGATGGAGGCCACATCCTTTTCGGTATAGCCGCCCTGCTCCATCACACGCAGCATGCACTGGCCCATATCGCGGATGATGTCCTCATAGGGGCGGCCAGCCAGCGTTGGGGTTTCGCCCTGCTGGAGGATAGCGCCGCCTTCGTCCACAACGCCGATTTTGATGCCGGTTCCGCCCAGATCAATACCGATGTATACCATGGAACAGCCTCCTTTACTCCTCCTGATTGGTTGCGTTTTGTGCGATCAGCTCGTTCAGGCGGCGATCCAGCTCGTGCGCCGCGCTGTATCCCATGCGCTTCAGGCTCAGGTTGCGGGCCGCAACCTCAATGATGACAGCCAGATTGCGGCCCGGGCGAACGGGCATTACCTGATAGGGCACCTGCACGCCAAGAATGGTAACGGTTTCCTCGGTTAGGCCCAAGCGGTCGTATTCCTTGTTTGAATCCCACTTTTCCATATGGATGACCAGGTCGATGGATTTGCTCAGCACCACGGAGCCCGCTCCATACATGGCCCGGATATCGATAATGCCTATGCCGCGAATTTCCATGAAGTGGCGCACCATCTCCGGCGATTCGCCAATCAGGCGGTCGTCCGCCACGCGGCAGATATCCACCACGTCGTCCGCGGCCAGCTGATGGCCGCGGCGCACCAACTCCAGGGCGGCCTCGCTTTTGCCAACGCCGCTGTCGCCGGTGAGCAGCACGCCTATGCCGTATACATCCACAAGCACCCCGTGCCGCGTTACGTGCGGAGCCAGCACACGGTTCAAATACATAATGGCCTGCAGGCTGAACTTGGTGGTTTTCAGCTTGCTCTGAAACACGGGGATGTCGTGCATCCTGGCAACTTCCAGCAAATCGCGCGGGGGATTCATGCCCCAGCAGACCACGATGCAGGGAATGGGGTAGCTCATGTACTTTTCCAAAACCGCGCGGCGCATTTTGGTTTCCAGTGATTCCAGATAGGTCATTTCCACCTTGCCGATCACCTGGAGCCGCTCATGGGCAAAGTACTCGTAAAACCCGCAAAACTGCATGCCGGGCCGATTGATATCGGTTACGGTGATATCTATTTCGGTGCGGGTGGTTGCGCTTAGCAGCTCCAAATTGAGCTTGCTTGAAAGGTCCGCAATGCTAATCATGGCACGTCCTCCTTTAGGATATGCTCCGCAACAAAATGCGCCAAGCCATCCTCCGTGTTGGGACGGCACACATAGGCGGCGGCGGCCTGCACCTCCGGGCGCGCGTTGCCCACCGCCACGCTGTTGGGGGTAAAGCCAAGCATGCTTAAATCGTTCAGGCTATCGCCAAAGGCCGCGGTGCGCTCCGGCACGATGTTGATTCGCCGGGCCAGCCTGCGCAGCGCCTCGCCCTTGGTGGCGCCGATGGGCTCCGCTTCCAGAAAATAGGGCTTGCTTACGGTAAAGGTGGCCCGCCCCTTGAAGCGCTCGTTGGCGATGGGGAACAGGCGGCGTACCTCGTCCGCCTCGTTTACGCTGAGCACCTTGGGGGTGGGAAAGTCCAAAAAAGCGCCCAGGTTGCCCACGGCTACGCCCTTCATGCCGGAGGAGCGCTTGTAGCGGCGGGACATATCGCATTCGTTGGCATAATAGAACTCCTGATCGCGGTACACCTGCACATAAAAGCCGTTTTCCTCAAGGAAGGAGCAGATTTCCCGCCCAAGGGCCACATCCAGCATAAGCTGTTCCAGCACCTGATGATCCGCGCTCATAATTTCGGAGCCATTGCCGCCAATGTAGGGCATGCCTGTGTTCAACTGCGTCACAAAGGGGTGCATGCTGGCATGCGTGCGCCCGCTGGCGGGAATCAGCCGGATACCTTTGCGTATGCACGCATGCATTACGCGGAGGGTATAGGGACTGAGCTGTCCCTCATCATCAAGCAGGGTATCGTCCAGGTCGGTTACAATGGTATCAATCGTCATGCGGGTTTTCTCCTTTGTGGTGGCGGCGCTGTTCAAAAAAGCGCCGCAGCAGGTTAGCGGCCTCCGCTTCCAAAAGGCCGCCGATGCAGGGCAGACGATGATAGAAGGCGGGATCGTTGGGAAGGGCGTATATGCTTTCTACGCAGCCCTGGCGCTCGTCCCGCGCGCCGAAATAGCATTGCCCCAGGCAGGCCATGACCATTGCGCCCGCGCACATGGGGCATGGTTCCAGCGTTACGTACAGCGTGCAACCGTTCAAACGCCTGCTGCCAAGCGCGCGGGCCGCCGCGCGAATGGCGATAAGCTCCGCGTGCGCGGTGGGATCGCCGGTTTGCTCGCGCAGGTTGTGCGCGCGCGCGATGGGCAGGCCGTCATGCGCAATGACCGCGCCCACGGGAATTTCGCCCTCGTCATACGCCCTTTGCGCCTCCTCAAGGGCCAAACGCATCAGCGCTTCATGGCTCATACGGCCGCTGCCTCCGTAACGCTATGGGCGCGGGCTTCCTCGTTTACGGCCTCCGCCTCGCGAAAGGCGGGTACCAGCTCGTGCAGGCAGGCCAGCATATCGCCCTCCTCGTCCAGGCAGCGCTGAAGGTGATCCAGCATGCTTTGCAGGGCCGTCATATCGAACGCCTCGGGTTTGGCGATAAAGATCTTTTCATTTTGCGTTTTTGCCACGCCCTCTCCTGCCAGCAGCAGCTCCTCGTACAGCTTTTCGCCGGGGCGCAGGCCCGTGTAGACGATGTCCACCCGCGTGCCGTTGCGTGGGGCGTAGAGCTGGATCATGCGTTCCGCAAGCTCGCGGATTTTGACCGGACGGCCCATATCCAGCACGAACAATTCGCCGCCCTTGGCGATGCTGGCAGCTTGCAGCACCAGGCTCGCGGCCTCGGGAATGGTCATGAAATAGCGGATGATGTCCGGATGGGTGAGCGTAACCGGGCCGCCGGAACGGATTTGCCGCTCAAACAGGGGCACCACGCTGCCGTGAGAGCCTAGCACGTTGCCAAAGCGCACGGCGGTAAACTCGGTTTCAGTTTGCGCGTTAAGCGCCTCAATAATCATCTCCGCCAGACGCTTGGTAGCGCCCATTACGTTGGTGGGATTTACCGCCTTATCGGTAGAGATGAGCACAAAGCGCTCCACGTGGTGCTTAACGGCGGCCTGCGCGGTGAGCCAGGTTCCAAACACATTGTTCTTCACCGCCTGGTCGGGGCAATCCTCCATGAGCGGCACATGCTTGTGCGCCGCCGCGTGCAGCACCACCTGCGGGCGGTAGAGGGAGAAAACCTCGTCCAGGCGCTGCGCGTCGCGGATGGAACCCACGCAAAGAATGAGCTTATCCTTGAGGGACGCGCCGTATTTCAGGCGAAGCTCGCTGGCAAGGTCGTACATGTAATTCTCGCTGATGTCGTACAAAACGATACGCTCCGGCTGAAGCGGAATCAGCTTGCGGCACAGCTCGCTGCCTATGGAGCCGCCGCCGCCCGTAATCAGCACGGTTTTGCCGCGGAAGAAGGCCGATACCTGGGTCATATCCAGCTGCTCCTCGGGGCGGCCAAGCAGGTCGTTGATGCTGATATCGCGCACCAGGCTGCGCCCGGAAGCGCTGCCCACATCCTCAAGCGGCGCGACGCGCCGAACCCGGCAGCCCGTCGCCAGGCATTTTTCAATCACCGGCCTTAAATCGCCCTTGGGGGTTGCGATGGCGATGATGATTTCATCCACCAGGTAATCGCTCGCAAGCTTGAGAATATTGCCCGAGCCGCGCACCACCGGCACACCGCTGAGCGAGGAGCCCGTGCGGATGCGATCGTCATCCACAACAAGGACGGGAATGCAGTTGCCGTACCTGCCGCGCTGCATTTCATGCACGACGTTTGCGCCCGCCCATCCCGCGCCGATGACCATAACGCGCTGCGCGCCGGTTTTGGAGGGGCGCAGCAGCGAAAGCCGCTCATGGGTTACCGCCATGCGGTAAATAAGGCGGGAACCGCCCACAAAGGCCATGGTGACAATCCATAAGAGCAGATAAATCATCCTGTGCAGACGAAACAGGTTTACCGGCCGCACAAACAGGTTGGCAACCAAAGAGAACGCATACGTAAGCAGCGAGGCCGTAAGCGTAGCGGCGGCCACGCGCAGTACGTCGCCTGCGGAGGCATACTGCCACATGGTGCGGTAAATGCCAAAGGCATAGAACGTAAGCAGAAAGAGAACCGTCATGGCAGGCGCCAGGCGGATCGAGTTTTCAAAGAAGGAATAGGATATATTTGATGAGTACCGCACTACCTGCGCAAGTAGCAGCGCCGCGTTTACCAGCGCCGTATCCAAAAGCACCCATAACAGCGTGCGCGTGTTTTTGGGCATTTTGAGCTTAGCAGAAGTCACGTAGCCGCCTCCCAGCGATCATTGCATAATTCCATACGGTTTTATTATACCACAGAACGCCGCAGATGCAAGGCTGCATGAAGGGTGAGCATGCGTAGGCGGTTTGCGGGGGAGCGGCTTTTTACTATACATATTACATAATAATGCGGCGGGGGTGTTAGCCCGCCAGCCGCACATGATACAGCTTCATCCACGCGTTGACCTGTACCATATAGGCGATGGTCTGCGGCGTGGTCATGAGCTGGCCGTACCAGGGAACGGCCCGGTCGCAGCGCAGCAGCTCCTCAAGGCGCGCCCTGTCCGCCAGCTGCAAAAGCGGTGCGGACGGGTCGCCGAGCACCTCCTTGAGCATATGGCTGACAGCCTTGCGATAGGCGGGATGATGCGTTTTGGGATAGGGGCTCTTTTTGCGCCAAAGCACCTTTTCGGGCAAAAGGCCGCGCATGGCATAGCGAAGAAGGCCCTTTTCGTGCCCGTGATATTCCTTCATATCCCAGGGTACGGTATACAGGTATTCCGCGATGCGGTGATCGCAGAAGGGCACGCGCACCTCCAGGCCGCTGAACATGCTCATGCGGTCCTTGCGGTCCAGAAGGGTCTGCATGAACCATTTTTCATTCAGGTGAATCATTTCCTTCATGCGGCGTTCCGCGGGGGAAAGGCCGGGCATGAGGGAGGTATCGCACAGGGTGGCGCGGTAGCGTTCGTCCACGTAGCCCTCCGCGTCGATAACGCTCCGCCATTCAGGGCGCAGAAAGCCCGCGCGGTACGCCGTGGACTGCGCCCATGGAAAGCCGTATTTTTCACGGATATCCGGATCGCGGAACCAGGGATAGCCGCCGAAGATTTCATCCGCGCATTCGCCGGAAAGGGCCACGGTGGCATGCTGCTTGATTTCCCTGCAAAGCAGCAGCAGGGAGGAATCCACATCCGCCATGCCGGGCAGATCGCGGGCGCGCACGGCCTCGATGAGGGCGGCGGCCACGTCCGCGGTTTTGAGCACCACGTTTTGGTGGGATACCCCCAGCTCCCGGCTCATCAGCTCGCTATAGCGGCTGTCGCTCTCCGGTTGAAAGTGACCGGCGGTGAAATAGCGGTCGTTTTCCTCGTAATCCACGGAGAAGGTGGTCAGTTCGCGGCCCATTTCCTTCATGCGGCGCGCCGCCACGGCGGAAAGCAGGCTGGAATCCAGTCCGCCTGAAAGGAAGGTGCACAGCGGCACATCGGATACAAGCTGCCGCTCGATGGCGTCCAGCACCAGCCAGCGCACCTTTTCAGCGGTCTGTTCAAAGCTGTCGGCGTGGGGCGCGTCCTCGCAGGCCCAGTAACGGCACACGCGCAGGCCGCTTTGGGAGAAGCGTGCCCAATGCGCGGGCTTCAGCTCGCCAACGCCGCGAAATACGCCGCAGCCCGGCGTGCGGCCCGGCCCCATGAGCATGATCTCCGCCACACCCTCGCGGTCGATAACGGGCTCCACGAGCGGATGGGCCAGCAGGGTTTTGAGCTCCGAGGCAAACAGCAGCGTGTGCCCGCGCAGCGCATAAAACAGCGGCTTTACCCCCATGCGGTCGCGGGCCAGGAACAGCCGCTGCGCCTGTTCCTCCCATACGGCAAAGGCGAAGATGCCGTTAAGCTTTTCTAGGCAATTTTCGCTCCAGGCCATGTAGGCGTTAAGCAATACCTCCGTATCCGAGCGGGTGCGGATGGTATAGCCAAGCCCGGTCAGCTCCGCGCGTACCTCGTCGGTATTGTACAATTCGCCGTTGTATACCAGCACGTAGTGCTCCTGCCCGCGCCAGGCCTCCATGGGCTGACGGCCGTTATCGGGATCAATCACGCTCAGGCGCGCGTGCAACAGCGCCGAGGCATCATCCGTATACAGGCCGGTTTGATCCGGGCCGCGCCGCCGCATGGTAGAGAGCATGCCTTCGTATACCTCCGGCGCGTGGGGCACGCCGCTGGTGAGATTGATTACGCCCGCGATTGCGCACATACAAAACGTCCCCTTTCATGCAAAAGGGCGTTCCTCGGCTGCGAGGGAACGCCCATGTTCATGCAAAGGATATGTGACTTTTCCAGAAAATGTGCCTGCTATTTTTCCATGGCGGCGCGCAGCATAAGGCCCTCTACGGCGTCGGTAATGGCGTTGAGCTCGCGGGAAATGGTGCACACATGCGGCACGCCGTTCAGCCACAGCTTGCGGCGCACCTCGCTGCTCACGCCGTCGAGGATGGTATCGGCGCTGCCGGGCCAGATGCTTTCATCCGCATCGCTTTGCACGCAAAGGATGGGGCAGTTGATAT
>JALEIQ010000017.1 GCA_022769795.1 Clostridiales bacterium | reverse complement strand
GCTTTTGACATGGGCGCAGCTCAGAAGGAAGCTTGGAGAGGAGGCCGAAGGATGAACGTACTGAAAACGGCGGCTGTGGGTGCGCTGGGCTTTGCTGTGGGCGCGGGCGCGATGCTGATGCCCGGCAACCAAAAGCTGAAGCGTCAGGCGCAGAAGCAGATTGACAAGCTTGTGCGGATGAGCAAGCAGTGGTAAGCCTTGCCGGGCGGCGCGGAATGCGCCGCCCGGAAGGTGACACAAACCGTTTGGAAAGGAGGGCGCGCATATGCAGGCTCAGGGAATTATCCGTTACAAATGGCGCTGGGCGGCCGCCCTGGTGGCGGTTACGCTGCTCATATGGGCGCGGGCGCTGGTGTGGCAGGCGGTGGGACAGTTGTTCCTTGGCATGCTGGTGGCGATGGCGGCGCTGCCGATTATGAAGTGGCTGGAAAAGCGCGTGTCCAGCGGGCTGGCGGCTTCGCTGGCCATGACAAGCCTGAGCGTAGCGCTCATCGCGCTGCTTACAATGCTTGCGCCCTCGTTAATTCAGCAGGGAAGACAGTTGATTGCCCTGCTGCCCGTATTATATGGCGCCGCCGAGACTTTGATCCAGCAGGCACAGGCATGGCTTGCCCAAAACGGCGTGATGGTGGACGAGCAATTCAAAACAACGCTGCTGACCCGGGGGCAGGAGATGCTAAGCGGGGCGGCACCAGCCGTAATGGGCTGGGCTGGCGGACTGGCTGGCAGCCTGGGAAAATGGATGTTGGCTCCTGTGTTCGCCTTTTATTTTCTAAAGGACCGCAGGCGTATAGGCGAGTGGCTTTTGGCGCTGGTGCCCGTGGGTAAACGCGGCGTTACGGTGCGCTTGCTAAGGGAAATGCGGCGCGAAACAGCGGGCTATGTGCGCGGGCAGTTGATGGTATCGGCGGTGGTGGGCGGGCTTACGGCGGTAGGACTGCTGTTTTGCGGCGTGCCCGCATGGCTGCTTTTGGGCGTTGTAATGGGGGTTTTGGAGCTGATTCCCTATGTGGGCCCCTTCCTGGGCGGCGTGCTGGTGGCGCTGTTTTCGCTGCCGGGCGGCCTGGGGCGCACGCTGTGGGCTCTTGGCGTGGTTATCCTGGTACAGCAGTTGGAAGGCGGCATGCTGTCCCCGCAGCTGATGAGCGACGCGACGCAGCTTCACCCCATCGCGGTGGTGCTGTGCGTGATGCTGGGCGGAACGGCCGCGGGCATGGCGGGAATCCTGCTTTCGGTACCGCTTTTGCTTTGCACGCGCGCCGCTTTGCGGGTGATAGGGCTGTACCATGAGTTTGCGCGGGAAGGATAAAAGAAAACGCTTTGCAAAGACCAAAATATGGTGTATAATTATCTCTGTATCACCTCAAGGAGGGGAGATTGGCTCATGACGGAAATGAATGGAACGACGAAGTTCTCGCCTGTCGTAGAAGGAGGAAGCGACGCCAGCACCATCCTTTCGCATGTGTACCGCGCCCTGCAGGCCAAGGGGTACGACCCTGTAACGCAGCTGGTGGGATATTTGATTTCCGGCGATCCTACATATATTACCAGCTACGGACAGGCCCGCAGCATGATTTGCCGCTTGGAGCGGGATGAAATCATGGAGGAGCTGGTACGGGTATATTTGAAGGGGCTGGATAGTTGATATGCCGGGGCGTGTGATCGCGCTGGATGTAGGCGACGTGCGCATTGGCGTGGCGGTGAGCGACCCTACCGGCACCATCGCGCAGCCGTTGGAGGTATACCGGCGCGTGGGCTACGGCCCGGACAGCCGGTATGTGCTGACGCTTTGCGAACGCTACGGCACGCAAAATGTGCTGTTGGGGCTTCCGCTGAATATGGATGGCAGCGCGGGAGCACAGGCGCAGAAGGCGATGGATTTTGGAGCGGTTTTAGAAAAAGCCGGTCTGCGGATTTTCTATCAGGACGAGCGCATGACAACCGTGACCGCGGAAAGCGTGCTCATTGGCGGAAACGTGCGACGTGAGGACCGCAAGCGTTACGTGGATAAGCTGGCCGCGACGGTAATTTTGGAACAATGGCTGGCCTCGGAAAGCCGGCGGAAAGAGGAATAAAATGGAAGATAACAGCAATCTGGTGCAGCTTCAGGATGAAAATGGGAATGATGTGAATTTTGAGCATCTTATGACCGTGGAGCACGAGGGCAGTTACTATGTGGTGCTCGAGGCTACCGAGGATACGGACGACTGCAAGGAAGGCGAGGCCATTATCCTCAAGATTATCCAGGATGAGGACAGCGGCGAGGACGTGTACGCCACCATTGAGGACGAGGCGGAGTTTAACGCCGTGTTTGATAAGTGCATGGCGGCCATGGAGGAGGAGGACGAAGCCTCCGCGCTGGAGCTGGAAGCCGTGGGCATTGATCCGGACGGCGAGGAATAAGCGGTGCCAAGATTGCTTGGGCAGCGCGTGATGCTGCGTGAATACAAGGCCGAGGATATTCACGAAATACGCAAGTGGGTAAACGACGGGGAGGTCACCCGGTATTTATCCACCCGCTTTTGGCCCCCGCAGACCATGGTAGACAGCGAGGAATTTTTGAGCCGTATGCTGCAAAGCAGCCACAACGCCTACAACTTTGTGATTGCTAGCCCCCAGGATGAAGCCTATTTGGGCCAGATGGACATGTTTCGGGTGGATTGGCGGCTGCGTTGCGGCGAGCTGGGCATGGTGATCGCCAGCCGAGAAAACCGCGGCAAGGGGCTGGGGCAGGAAGCGCTTGCGCTGATGGAGCGCTTCGCATTCCTTACGCTGGGTCTGGAGCGGCTGGAGCTTGAGGTACATATGGAAAACGCCTCCGCAAGGCGCTGCTATGAAAAGGCGGGTTTCCTGCTGGAAGGCGTAAAGCGGCATGCGTACTTCAACGACGGGCGCTTTAGCGACGTGGGCGTGATGAGCGTGCTGCGGGAGGAATACGGCGCGCGCGCCTGACACCAACGCGGCCTGCACAGCATATCGTGAACCATCCCGGACCAAACGGCTCCTGGGATGGTTTTGCTATTTCCTGTGTGCCGCAAGGCAGGGATTGACTTTCATGCCTGCTTTCGGATACAATATAATTTTGTGAGGACTTTGAGCCTCCGTATGGCCGGGAGGGAAAACAACCATGGGCAAGATCGTGGCCAAATTCGGTGGAAGCTCGCTTTCGGACGCGGGCCAGTTCCGCAAGGTGAAAAAAATCCTGGAGATGGATGAGCGCCGCTGCTATGTGGTGCCCAGCGCGCCAGGACGGCGCTTCCCCGAGGACGAAAAGGTGACCGATCTTTTGTACCGTACCTACCGCCTGCAAAGCCGGGGAGAGGATTTTCACCCAGCGTTTTCGCTGATCCGGGAGCGCTTTGAGGAAATCAGGCGGGAGCTTGGGCTGAAAATTGACATTACGGCGCGCCTGGACGAGATTGAGCGGGAAATTGCCGCTGGTGCGAGCGAGGACTTTTGCGCCAGCCGCGGCGAGTACCTCAACGGTCTGCTGCTGGCGGACTTTTTGGGCTATGCGTTTCTGGATCCCAAGGATTTGATCTTTTTTGCCGCGGATGGCACCTTTGACAGCGAACGCACGAACGAGGTGCTTTCCCAAGCGCTGCGGCACACGCAGCGGGCTGTGATTCCCGGATTTTATGGCCGGGGAGCGGACGGCGGCATTCACACCTTCTCCCGTGGAGGCAGCGATGTGAGCGGCGCGATTGTCGCCCGCGCCGCCTATGCCGATATGTATGAAAACTGGACGGAGGTAAGCGGCTTTCTGATGGCCGATCCGCATGTGGTGAAGGGCGCAAAAACCATACGCAACATTACCTACCGCGAGCTGCGGGAGCTGTCCTACA
>JALEIQ010000130.1 GCA_022769795.1 Clostridiales bacterium | reverse complement strand
AACCCCCGAGAAGAACTACACCGTTGACTACGTAAAGGTTGTCAAGGAGTAATTCTAACATAAGAATTCCATTGCGGTGCGTGCGTGAAAACGCACGCACCCTTTCTTAACCATGGCAAGGAGGCCGGTTTATGAGTGAATACCGTCTGGAGATGCGCGGCGTTGTCAAGACCTTCCCGGGGGTCAAGGCCTTGGATCATGCGCAGCTCAAGCTTCGCCCCGGCACCGTGCATGCGCTCATGGGTGAAAACGGCGCTGGCAAATCCACGCTGATGAAGTGCATGTTCGGCATCTACAAAATGAACGAGGGCGAAATCTATTACGAGGGCGAAAAGGTTACCATTTCTGACCCTCTGTCCGCGCTGAAGCTGGGCATTTCCATGGTGCATCAGGAATTGCAGCCCATTCCCGAACGCAGCGTTGCAGAGAATATCTTCGTTGGCCGTTACCCCATGAAGAAGCTGCTGGGCTTCATTCCCGTGGTGGATCACCAAAAAATGTATCAGGAAACCGATCGTGTGCTCAAAGAGGTACGCATGAATTTTGATCCCAAGCAGAAGCTTGGCTCGCTCAGCGTATCGCAGATGCAGTCCGTGGAAATCGCCAAAGCTGTGTCCAACGATTGTAAGGTACTGATTCTGGACGAGCCCACCTCCTCCCTTACCGCTCACGAGGTGGAGGCGCTGTTCCGTATCATTGAAGATTTGAAAGCCAAAGGCGTGTCCATCGTCTATATCAGCCATAAAATGGACGAGATCCTGCGCATCAGCGACGAAGTCACCATCATGCGCGATGGCAAATATATCGGCACCTGGGACGCGAAGGAGCTTACCACCGATAAGATTATCACCCAGATGGTTGGCCGCGAGCTTACCAACCTCTATCCCACCCGTGAGAATGTGCCCGGCGAAACGGTTTTTGAGGTGAAGGACTTTACCTCCATCCATCCCCGCAGCTTCCGCAACGTAAGCTTCCAGCTTCGCAAGGGCGAAATTCTGGGCGTCGGCGGCCTGGTGGGCGCGCAGCGTACGGAGCTGATGGAGGGCCTGTTTGGCATTCGCGCGCATAGCAAGGGCAGCATTTGGTATAAGGGCCAGGAGATGAAGATCACCCGCCCCCGCGACGCCATTACCAAAAGCATCGCCCTGCTTACGGAGGATCGCCGCGCAACGGGCATTTTGGGCGTTCTGTCCGTCGCGGACAACGTGTCCATCGCCAGCCTCGATCATTACCTCATCGGCGGTATCATGCTTGATGACCGCAAGATTGAAAAGCTGATACAGGACAACGTGAAAAAGCTGTCCATCAAAACCCCTTCCTCCAAAACGCAGATTCAGTCGCTTTCCGGCGGCAACCAGCAGAAGGTGCTGATCTCCCGCTGGCTGGCAAACGATCCCGACATCCTCATTCTGGACGAGCCTACGCGCGGCATCGACGTTGGCGCCAAGTATGAGATTTACTGCATCATCGCCGAGCTGGCCAAGCAGGGCAAGAGCATCATTATGATCTCCTCTGAAATGGGCGAGCTAATCGGCATGAGCGACCGCATTATGGTGATGTGCGACGGCCGCGTGACCGGCTTTATCGACGGCAAGGACGCGACGCAGGAAAACATCATGGAGCTTGCCACCCAGTTTGAAACCGTGCATGCTGACGCAGACGCGCAGCAGCGCGTGACCGCCTAATCCATCATTACGGGAGGAGCAGTGACTATGCAAACCCAGGTTGAAACCAAAAGCCGCTTTTCTGCCAAGAGCATCGGCTCCCTGCTAAGGGACAACATCATCATCGTGGGCATTATTCTCATCGCTATCGCGGTGGGTATCGCGCGCCCCAACTTCATTTCGGAGGCCAACTTCCGCAACCTGCTGAGCAACACCGCCGTACGCTTTATCATCGCCGTTGGCGTGTCCGGCTGCCTGATTACCAAGGGCACCGACCTGTCCGCCGGCCGCGTGGCCGGCCTGGCCGCCTGCCTGAGCGCCATTCTTTTGCAGAAGGGCGACTATGCGCAGAAGTTCTACCCGAATTTGGCCGAGCTGCCCATCCTGGTGGTGCTGCTGATCGTGCTGGCCGTATGCGCCATCATCGGTGCTGTTAACGGCTCCATCATCGCCTTCTTCAAGGTTCCCCCCTTCATTGCCACGCTGGGCATGCAAACGCTGGTATACGGCATTTGCCTGGTATACACTGGCGCGATCCCGATCGGCGGCCTGCGCCGTGATTACACCAGCTTGGCTACCGGTTATCTTGGCAACCGCATCTTCAGCTATGTGGCCATCATCGCCCTTGTGGTGGGCCTGCTGATGTGGTTCCTCTACAACAAAACCCGTCACGGCAAGTACATGTACGCCATCGGCGGCAACGAAAGCGCCGCTGAGGTCGCGGGTGTAAACTGCAACAAGACCAAGGTTTTGATCTATATGCTGGCGGGTATCCTCTACGGCCTGTGCGGCTTCCTGATGGCCTCCAAGAGCGGCGGCGCGTCCGTAAACACCGCCCAGGGCTACGAGCTGGAAGCCATCGCGGGCTGCACCATCGGCGGCGTTTCCGTAAACGGCGGCGTTGGTAAAATCAGCGGCATC
>JALEIQ010000127.1 GCA_022769795.1 Clostridiales bacterium | reverse complement strand
CGGAGATAGGCAGCGACGAGGGCGAGTACAGCGGGCTGGGGCTGCCTGACGGACGCGAGCCAAGCCGCCCGTCGGACGAGGACAGGGCGATGCTTTTGGAATACTGGTACCGGCTCTATGACGCGCGGCAGCGACGATACACAATCAATGTGGCGTATTTGGCGGGCGGCGCGGTGTTGAGCGACCACCGGGATGTGTACCGGCATGGGAAATATCCCTTTGTGCTGGACGTATACACGCCGATCGAGGGTATTCCCGTGGGCGACGGGCTGGTGCAGGAACTGGCCCCGGTGATGCGCTATGTGAACCGCTACGCCAGCTACATTGACATGAACCTGCGCATGGCCAGCAAGGGCAGGCTGCTGGTGAACCGCAACGCGGGGCTGGACAAGGATGCGCTGCTGGACTGGGAAACGGACGTGGTGGAGGGCGACCGGATAGACACAAGCGCCCTGCAATGGCTGCAAACCCAGCCCTTTGGCACGATGGCGGCGCGGCAGATGCTGCAGTTGCAGACGGACATCAAGCAGGACAGCGGGCAAAACCAGTTTACGCGCGGCGAAACGGCTGGCGGCGTGACGGCGGCCAGCGCCATAAGCGCCTTGCAGGAGGCGGGCGGCAAGCTGACGCGGCTGCGCACGAGCGTTTTGAACCAGGGGTACAGGGCGATTGTGGAGCAGGTGATGTGGCTGATTAGCCAGTTTTACGACAGGCGGCGGGTTTTGTTCATCACCGGGCGGGAAGCGGGGCGGGCGCGCGAGGTGAACGCGAGCCCCGAAAGGCTGTTCGGCGCGGCTCAACCCGGCGCGCCCCTGCCGCCGCCGCCCTACACCGTGCAGGTGCAGGTGCAGCGGCGAAACCCGCTGAGGCAGCAGGCGCAGAACGAGCTGTTTTTGCAGGCCTACGAGATGAGCGCGAAGGCGGGGCAGGCGTTTCCGTTGAGCATGCTGTTTGAGCTGCTGCAGGTGGACGGCAAGGAGCGGGTGCTGCCGGTGATACGCGCAAACGAGGCGATGCTTGCGCGCCTTGAGGCGCTGGAAGCGGAGAACGAGGAGCTGAGGGCCATGTGCGGGGAAGCGGACGCGCTGATGACGCGGATGCGCGAGGGCGTGGCGCGGCAGCAGGCGGAAATGGAGAAGGCCGTGAGCGGGCAGGAACGCGACGGCGGAGAAAAGGCGGAAGCGGCTGCGATGAAGGAAAAGGAGGAGGCTAAGGATGGAGAACGGATGGCGTGAGGGGGCGCAGGGCGGCGGTGGCGCGGGGCTTGATGGCGGCTTGGGTGCTGCGGGCACGGCTGGCGGTGGCGGTGCGGGCGTTGGCTTGGGCGGCGCTGGTGCTGCGGGTGCTGGCATTGGCGTTGCTGGTGCGGGGCTGGGTGGCGGCGTGGGTGCTGCGAGCGCGGCTGGCGGTGGCGGTGCGGGCGCTGGCGTTGGCGTTGCTGGTGTTGGCTTGGGTGGCGCTGGTGCTGCGGGGGCGGCTGGCGGTGCTAGCATGAGCCTGGGCGGTTTGGGTGCTGCGGGCGCTGGCGTTGGCGCTGCGGACATGGGCTTGAATAGTACTGCGGGCGCGGTAAGCCCGGAGGCTGGCGGCGCGGAGGCGCTGCGGATGAAGGCTCAGGCGCTGCTTTCGCAGGCGGAGGCGATACGTGCGGTGAGCGGCGTGGATGTGATGGCGCTGTTTGATACCGACGTGGACGTGCGCGGGCGCGTGTTGAGCGGAGAATGGGATTTTGTGGACGTATGGCGGGAAGCGGGGATGCGCCCTGCGCCACCCGCACCGGTACGCGCGCCCAATGGGGGCGGCATGGACATTGGGCGCATGGACAGCCGCCAGTTTGAAAAGCTGGATACGGTGCTGCGGCAGGGAGGAACGCTGGATATGAGGTGGTGAGGGCTGGGGGAGTTAGGAAGATTCGCCTTGCGGGCGCGGGCTAGGAAGGAGCGGCGCTTTGAGAAGCCTTGTTTGGCCTTGCACACGTAGCTGAAAGAGTCCCTCTGCGGAGGGGCGTAGGGCTTTATGCGGCCAAGCCTCGCCTGGCGGGGGTCCAGGGGTTTACCCCTGGTCGTTTCAAGGGGGTTAGGGGAGTCCAGAGGGGCCTAAGGGGGGAAATCGAAATCCCCCCTGGCCCCTCTGGCCCAAGCGGAGCGGGCTGGTTGCCGCTCAAGCACCATCGGCCTCACCCCGCGCACGCGAAACTATCGCAAAAGCACCACCCCAGGAGGCGTGGCCCGCAGGGCCGCCCTCCCGGCCAAGCCGCTTGGCTGGCCACCCCGCGCGCACGCGATGCTAACGCAAAGGAAGGCATCGCCCCAGGAGGCGTGGCCCGTCAGGGCCGCCCTCCCGGCCAAGCCGCTTGGCTGGCCTCCCCCCGCGCACGCGATGCTAACGCAAAGGAAGGCATCGCCCCAGGGACGGCAAACACAAACGGCGCGTTTCGCGCCAGGGAAACAGAAAAAAGAAGGAGGAAATGACAGTGGCGATTTTTGAGAACATGAACTACACCACCAGCCGGGGCGTGGCGCCGGGCGTGGTGGACTACTACGAACGCACGCTATTGGAGAACGCGAAGCCGGAGATGGTGCACAGCCGCGACGCGCAGAAGCGCACGCTGCCCATGCACAACGGCAAGCATGTGCAGTTTAGGCGCTTTACGCCGTATGCGGCGAGCACGGAGCCGCTGAAGGAGGGCGTGACCCCGGAGGGGCAGGAGATTGGTCAGACGGCGTTTACGGTGATGGTAAAGCCCTATGGCCGCCATGTGGAGCTTACGGACGAGCTGAACTTTTATCAGCTTGACAACATGCACAGGGAGGTGGCGAAGCTGCTTTCCGACCAGGCGGCGCTGAGCCTGGATACCATCTGCCGCGACGCGCTGTGCGCGGGGCTGAACGTGCAGTATGCGGGCGGGCGGACGAGCCGCGGCGCGATTACGGCGCAGGACAGGCTGACCCCGGCGGAGGTGAAGAAGGCCGTGCGCACGCTGCGCCGCGCCAACTGCAAGCCGTTTGCGGACGGGTTCTATCACGCGATCATCCATCCCGACGCGGTGTACGACCTGACGGACGACCCCAACTGGATTGACGTGGCGAAATATCAGGACAAGGGTAGGATTGAGCGCTATGAGCTGGGCTGCCTGTACAAGGTGAAGTTTTTTGAGAGCACGAACGCCAAGGTATTCGGCAGGGAGAGCTACGTAACGGGCCAGAAGGAAAAGCTGACGGTGACGGCGGTAGACGCGAACGGACGCGTGGCGACGGTGCAGGAGAGCCTGACCGAGGACGAGGCGCGCGCGCTTTCGGGCAAGCTGGTGGAGGTGGTAGCCGGAGGCGTAGGAACGCCCATGTGCGTGGAACGCGTGGACGCGCAGACGAGGAAAATCATCTTCCGCTGGGCGCCGGGGGAGAGCGTGAGCGCGGGCTGGGCCTCCGGCGCGACGGTGGTTCCCACGGGCGCGGGCGCGTCGGGCGAGCCGGTGTACGGCACGCTGATCTACGGTCAGGACGCTTTTGGCGATATCGAGCTGGGCGGCATGGGCAAGAACGTGAAGATCATCATCAACCCGCCGGGCTCGTCCGGGGCGGCGGACCCGCTGGAGCAGAGGGGCACCATCGCGTGGAAGGTGCGCGGCTTTGCGTGCGCGATTTTGCAGGACGCTTTCATCGTAAGGCTGGAGCACGCTTTCAGCAGAGGGTAAGCGCTTGAAAAAGAAAAGAAGGAGGAAAAGACCGATGGAAAAGCGGGCGACTGTGCGTGTGATGCTGCCGCTGTTGGAGGCAGACAGCGGGGTAAAGGTGGATCAGACCGAGCAGGTGACGGTGAACGGCCTGGTGACAAGCATACGCCGGGGCGAGTATGTGGACGTAAAGCCCGAGGTGTTTGTGCAGCTAAAGCAGCGCTATCCCAACCTGTAAGGGGAGGCGGGAAGCATGAACCTGGGGGAGCTGAAGCGGCTGGCGCTGTTCCAGACGAACAACGACGAGGAGGAACTGGAGGAGCTGGGGCCGTATCTGACGGAGTATCTGAACGAGGGGTACAGGCGGCTGTGGCAGGCCTTTGGGCGCGGCGGCGGCTTTGAGCCCCTGCGGCATGACAGGAGCCGTCCCGACGTGCCCGAGTGGACGCACCATGCTATCGCGGACTGGGCGGCGTGGCTGATGTACCGAAACGGCAGCGGCCAGAAGCAGGGAAGGGGGCTGCTGTTTCAGCGGGCGTTTGAGGATGTGATTGCGCGGGTGCGCGCAATGACGGAGGCGGAGAAGAAGGAAGCGGAGGCGTCGCCCGGGGAGGGGCGGCGCTTCCGCCATATACCGAGGTGAAGGAATGATGGCGGGATACAGCGGGGAAGCGGCGGTGGTGCGGATACCGGCGTTTCGCGGGCTATGGCAGAGCGGGGACGGGATTGGAACGGATGCGCGGTATGCGGCGGAGGGCGTGAACGCGCTGACCACGGAGGGTATCTTGAGGCCGATGGCCCAATGCGCGCTATTGGACGGCGCGCTGCCCGCGCCCATTGAAACGCTGGCGCGGCTGAACAGGCGCTGGCATGCGCAGGCGCGCGACGTGCTGGTGGCGGCCGCGGGCGGGCAGCTATACTGGATGCTGCCGGGCGGCGAGAGCTGGGAGAGGATCGCGCTGCCGCCAGAGTGGGAAGGGGACGGCTATCAAAGCAATGTGTGGAGCTATGTGACCTACGAGATCAACCCGGAGGGATCGGACGCGCCGGTGGATGTGCTGCTGATGAGCAACGCGCGGGACGGGATGATTTGCGTGCGGGGCGACAGCATGACGGCCAGCGTGGTGAACACGCCGAAGCGGTTTGGGGTGATCGCGCGGCACGCGGAGCGCATTTGGGGCGGGGCGATTGAGGACGACCCGGATATGCTGGCGTATTCCGCGCCGTTCGACCCCTTTGACTGGACGCAGAACAGCGAAAGCCCCGAGGATGGCGCGGGCGATTTGAAGCAGCCCTCCTGGGACGGGGACAGCTTTACGGCGCTGACGCCGTTTGGCAGCCAGCTTGTGGCCTTGAAGCGCACGCGCGTGTGGCGTATTTTGGGCACGAGTCCGGGCGAATATGTGTTCAAGGAGCAATACGGCGGGGGAACGGCCTATGCGGCCACCGTGGCGGTGGACGGCGCGCGGATTTTGATGCTGGGGCGGGACGGGCTGATGGCCTATGACGGCGAGAGCGTGGCGGCATACGCGCAGGAGTACGCGCGGGACGTATTCAGGCGGATGAATACGGCGGCGCTGAAGGAGGCGTTTGCCTGCATGTACCGGGACACGTACTACTGCGCGCTGCCTCTGGACGGGGCGGAGCGGAACAACGCGGTGCTTTTGTACAACACGCGCGAGGAGACCTGGCTATTGCGCCGGGACATAGAGGTGGAGGCCTTTTTGCCCACGGAGGACGCTTTGTACTTTACCAGCGCTTCCACGCCGGGGCGCGTGTGGCGGTGGCGCGGCGAGGAAACGGATGCGCCCTGCGAACGCATGCGCTGGGTGACGCCGTGGGTGGATTTGGGCTCCAAAAGCGTGAACAAGGGCTGGTTTGAGGTATATTTGACCGTGGCGTGCGAAAGGCCGGTGGAAGTGAGCATCAGCGTGGAAACGGAAAAGAGGCTGAAAACCAGGCGGGTGCGGTTTGAGCCCCCGCTGCCAGGGCAGCAGCCCAGGCAGCGCAGGCTGCGGTTTGGCGGGAGCGGACGGCAGTTCCGGATGATTTTGGAAGGCGGGGAAGGCGCGTCCTGGAGGCTGGTGGGCGGCTTGCAGGTGGAAATGGAAACAGACGGGGACTGAGGGAAAAGGAAATGGCGAGATATCACACGATACATCAGTACGAGCCGCTATGCGCGCCCGCCGCCTGGGGAGAGGAGGGGCGGCGGTTCGTGAACCGGCTGACGGAGATTTTGGACGACATTTACCGCAGGTACGGGCGGCTGGGAATCAAGGATGTGGACGCGGCGTTTCAGGGAACCATCGGCGGTTTGAAGGTGGACGTGGCCGCGGCCGGGCGCGCGCTGCTGGCGCAGGGCGAACGGCTGGGCGAGGCGGAGCGGGCATGCCGGGAGGGAGAAAAGAAGCATGCGGCGGACGTTGCGCGGCTGGATGGGGAGATGGCCGCACGGGTGCGCGCGGACGGGGTGATACGGGCGGTGAATGAGAGCGGAGAGATGGAAACCGTGCTGGCGCGGCGCATTGGCTTTGAGGGCGCGGACATCGGCGGGCTGCAAGTGGCTAACGGGAGGCTGTATACGGACAGCGGCGTGGAGATTGACGCGGACGGCGGCTGCGTGCGCATAGGCGGGCTGACGCTGCGCGCGGACGAGGACGGCGGGACAACCCTGCTTGGAACGGGCGGCGTGCGGCTGAAAATAGGCGCGGTGACGGAGCGCGCGGCGAATGTGTATATGGACCCGGAAACGGGCGATCTGATGCGGACGGCGGGGTGAAGCGATGTACCGGTTTGAAGGATTGAACATAGAAGTGACCGGCGGAGATAGCCTGATATTCGCGGTGCGGTTTGAAGGACGGGCGGTGCCGGTGGGGAGCACTGCGGTGTTCACGGTGAAAAAACGGCTGCGGGAGCGGGAAACGGTGATTGAGAAGCGCTATGCGGTTGCGGACAATCGCGTGGTGGTGGCGCTTGGGCCCGGGGATACGGCGCTGGCTCCGGGAACGTATTGGTGGGACATGCGGGTGCTATCGGCAAACGGCGCGGAGGTGCGCACGCCCATGGCCTATGCGGCGTTTGAGGTATTGGAGGCGGTTGGAAATGGCTGACGCGGAGATGAGCTTGCAGATAGAGGACTGGCGCGGATACAGCGCGTATGAGCTGGCGGTGATGCACGGCTACGCGGGCACCGAGAGCGAGTGGGTTGAGAGCCTGAAGGGGGAACCGGGCCGCGACGGCGAGGGCATTACGGTAAATGGCCGGGAGCCGGTGAATGGCGACATTGCGCTGACGGGCGCGGAGATTCCTCTGAGCGGGAAGGATGAAACGCCGGTGAGCTCGAGGCTGGAAGCGTTGCTTTTGGATGTGCGCGGGATTGCGGATGCGGAGATCGACGGGATTTTGGAGGGGTAAGGGCAATGGCCTATTTGGACAAAACCGGGCTGGCGCGGTTTTATGACGGGATAAAAAGCCGCTTTTTGCTCAAGAGCGCGGTGGCAAACGATTTGACCACGACGGCGGCGGGCTATGCGCTGGACGCGCGGCAGGGGAAGGCGCTTGCCGGCCTGGCAAACGGGAAGGCGAGCAAGACCACAGCCACGGCGAGCCTGGCTGTGGCGAGCTGGAGCGGAAGCGGCCCGTACACGCAGGCGGTGAGCGTGAGCGGGGTAACCGCCAGCAATGCGGTGGTGGTAGCGCCCGCCCCGGCGAGCTTTAAGGCATGGGGCGAAAGCGGGGTATACGCCAGCGCGCAGGCGGAGGGAAAGCTGACGTTTACGGCGGAGAACAAGCCGGACGCGGCGCTTACGGTGAATGTGCTGTGCGTGAATTAGGTGAGGAAAGGTGCGAAACCGTCAAGCTTTTCAACGTTGCGTCGGTTGCTTGACGGTAAAGAACTGAACTGGTATGATGTGCTTGCGCGGGGAACCGCGCCGGTGCGGAGGGTTCACCCAAAATCAACGGCAAAAGAAGCCGAAGAAAGGGGGTGAGCCAATGCAGAAGATGCTTTTTGATGTGTTGAACGCCATTGTTGCCGCTGCTGTTGCGACGTTTGCATGGTGGCTGATAGGCACAAAAAGAAACGATCACGATGAGCAAGATCGTGACCGTTAATCCAAGCAAAGGTTAACCAACAACCCTCTGCACCGTTAGAATAACATAGACAATGGGGAAAGTCAAGCCGCCAGCGCAACGCCGGGCGGCTTTTGTGATGCTTGGGACAGGGGAGGAAACGGAATGCTGCTGAACATGGTAGGAGCCGGGACTACCGGAGACGGATTCCCGCAATTTACATATACGGGTCAGTACCAGCTCATCGATGATGGAAAGGTGAACAAAAAGCAGAATTGGCGCATCAAGTTTTTGAGCAGTGGAACGCTGACGTTTACCAAAGCGCCGGGGGCTATAGACGTGTTTCTGGTGGGCGGAGGCGGAAGTGCAAGGTATGGCGGAGGCGGCGGAGGATATACGTTTACCGGCCTGGTAAGCGCGCAGGGCAAGACCGCATACACCGTGACCATAGGCGCGGGAGGCACGAGCTCGGGGAACGGAGGAAACACAACCGCTTTTGGGCTGACGGCGGCTGGCGGCAAGGGAACCGGAGGAAAAGATGGCGCTGCCGGAGGCAGCGGGGGCGGCGGCTTCAGGAAGGGAGCGGGCGGCAGTAACGGCGGGAACGGCAGCGCTGGCGAGGACGGAGGCGCGGGAGCTGGTCAGGGCAAAACGACCCGTGAATTTGGGGAGAGCAGCGGAACGCTGTATGCCGGCGGCGGAGCCGGGGCCTATGGCACCGCCGGGTCTGGCGGAGGCGGTGCGGGGGCCTCCAGCTATACCGCAGCCACGTGCGACGGCAAGGTAAACACGGGCGGTGGCGGCGGTGGCATTGAATACAGCAGCAATGGCGTTGCCAAGGGCGGCAGCGGCATTGCGGTGATACGCAATCACAGGAGCTAGTGGGAAAAGGAAACGGGAAAACAACAAAACCGCAAGCGGGATGCTCGCGGCTGGAAGAAGGCGGGGGCAAGGTCACAGCGCTTTGTGCTGAAGCTCGCCAATGGCTCTTTCGTAGTTGAGTGAGAGATGCGAAAGAATATCGGTAGTATCGCGGCGCAGATCGCGCAGATCATGACGGATGGAGATTTGACCGCGCTCCAGCGCGCCGACGCGAGTGTCAAGGGAATCGAAGCGGGTTTCGAGGGAATCGAAGCGGGCGGCATTGTCCTCTTTCATTTGGGCAACGTCAGCCTTGACCCCGGCAACTTCGGACTGGACCCCGGCAACGTCAGCCTTGATCCCGGCAACTTCGGACTGAACGCCCTTGAGCGTATCAAGAATAACGGACAATGTGGCTTCAAGCCTTTGCTCATCCATGGCAGCAGCCTCCTTTTAGCGGGTGTGTGTGAGTGGAGTATAGCAAAGCGGCATGAAAAAGTCAACGGATAGGTAAGGAGGGACGTTATGCGAAAAAAGCGGAGGATACCCAAGATGCATGACGGCATTCGAAGGGGCCAGCCGCCGCTGAAGCAGCCAGCATATGCAAAACATTTCAGAAGCGTTGGCTGGCTTGGCAGGACCTGGGGCGGCTGCGACAAGATATCGAGCGTTGGCAGTTTTGGCGGAGGGAGTGGATCGTAATGAATTACGCATTGGTTGAGAACGGCGTGGTGGTGAACGTGATATGGCTGTATGAGGGGAACGCGCACGAGTTTGCGGGGGCCGTGCCTGTGAATGACCGGCCTGTGCAGATTGGGGACACGTATGAAAACGGCGTGTTTTACCATGAGGGCGAGCGGGTGCTCAGCACGCTTGAGCAGACGGAGCAGGCGCACGCGGCGTATGAGGAAAAGTTAAAGCTGCAAGAGGCCCAGATACAGGCGTTGAGCGACCGAAACGAGTTTATGGAGGACTGCGTGGCCGAGATGGCGGGCGTGGTGTATGGCGGGTAAAGAGCCATGATTGACGCTATGCGGCTATGGCTGCAAACTAGACCGCAAGGCCAAGGTTACCGCGACCGAAGGAAGGGAAGGGCCCCTGCCGTGAGGGAGCGGAGGCCAGGAGAGAAGTACAACAAGCGCGACGCGCCTTTACGGCGCGGCGTGCGAACCGCGTTGAACGCTATGCGGCTATGGCTGCAAACTAGACCGCAAGGCCCAGGGGGAAGCGACCGAAGGCGGGGAGAGGGGCCCCGCCGCAAGGGAGCGGAGGCCAAGGAAGCAGTACGCCGGGCACGAACGGCTGTAAAGCCGGGTGTGCAAACTGCAAACTAGACCGCAAGGCCAACGCTAAAGCGACCGGGTTTTGGGGTTGACGGAGGGAAGCGGTGGCCCAGCGGGCCATTGGGCGAAGCCCAAAGCGACCCGCAGGATATCAACCGAAACGAGAACGCCGCCCGGCAGGGTGGCGGGCGACGATTGAGGTTGCGGAAGGGGCCCCGAAACCGCAAGGGAGCGGAGGCCGAGAAAGCAGTACGCCGGGCACGAACGGCTGTAAAGCCGGGCGTGCAAACTTTGGGGGAAAGGAGGTGTGGACATGATGGCGATGTTTTTTGCGCAGAGGGTGATTTTGGGCAAGCCCGACGCTCAGGGAAACGTTGGCTTTGACGCTGTGCCGAAGCTGCTGAAAGCCCAGGTGGCTGAAATCCTGATTGACAGCGGCTTGCCGGAGCTGGTGCCGGCTGAGTTTGGCGGAACGAAGAAGTAAGCGTGCGGAACCAGGGAGGGCGCGCGACTATGCGCATCCTCCCTGGTTCGCGGCGGAAGCGTTTCAGATCATAAGCGTCCAAGCGCCGTCCTCCGGGGCCAGCACAAGGTAGTAGGGCTTGTCGAAACGCAGGACATACGCCAGATAGAACAGCATTTCAGCCGGGGTTGGTTTATACAGCAGCGATTTGCCGATGAAACGCCGGATGAGTTCATCGTCCGCGCACAGAGCGTCCCAGCAGAGATTCGCCAGCCGTTCGATGGCGCGGCTGGCGTTGCCGGGCGTCTTTTCCATTTGGGCGGCGACAAAGGCGTAAATATCCTTCGTGACCACGATATCGTCCATGGAGCGGTTTTCGACGAAGCAAAGATAGGCTGTGCGTTCGACAGCCAGAGCGAGGGAAAGAATGGATGAGCGCGTTGGCCCAAGAATGAAGCGGAGCATGGATTCTGCGGTTTTCATGGGTTTCACCTTTTGTTGGGAGATGACCCTATGATAGCAGCATATCCTGCCAGTAGAGAAAAAACGAAACAAAACGACAAAATATACAGTTATTTCAATTTTACGAAAGGGGGCTGAATATGGGGCGGATACAAAGCGAAAAGGTAGCGGAGCAGGCGGAGCGGTTGCGCGAGTATGCGAAAGCCGTAGGCGTTCCCTACGTTGCGGGCGGCATGAGCCTTGCGGGGATGGACTGCCAGGGGCTGTGCGAATACCTGCTGATTGAATGCGGTGTACCCAGGCAGGAATGCAACCTATCCGGGAGCAACGCGCACTGGCGGGCATGTGCGTGGCGTGGAACGCCGGAGGAATGCACGGCGCGGTTTGGGCGCGTGCCCGCCGGGGCGTGGGTGTTCATTGTGAATGAAGATGATAGTAGCGCTTCAGAAAAATATCGTGGCGACGGGCTCGGGGATGCCAATCATATGGGCGTTGTGCTAAAGGACTGCGCCATACATGCGAGCGCTTCACGCGGATGTGTAGCAGAAAGCCGGTTTGAAGGGAAAACCATCCGCAATGGCGGGTGGAACCGGGTAGGGCTTCCGCCCTGGGTGGCTTACGGGCTGGATGCGGGCAGCGGGTTGGCGGATAGCGGCGCTAACGATGCGGGCGGCGTGGAATCCACGCCGGTAAGTGCTGTGGACGTATCCGGGTTTTATAGGATAAAGCGCGGATGCCTGGGCGGCGCGGTGCGCAGGCTGCAAGGCTGGCTAACCGGATTGGGATATGATATCGGGCCGCATGGCGTGGACGGCGATTTTGGCGCGGATACGGAAGCGGCGGTGCTTCAGTTTCAGCGAGAGCATGGGTTGAAGGCTGACGGCATTGTGGGGAGAAAAACGTGGAGCGGGCTGGCGCGGGCACGGGCGGCGGCGTATCAAAATCGCGAGTGAGCGGATCAAAAAAAGCGCGCCCGGGGGGCGTGTGATGCAGCGGCTAGAACGCAAGGCCAAGGGGAAAGCAACCGGGTTTTGGGGTTGACGGAGGGAAGCGAGGCCGCTGTGCGGCCTTGCCCCGAAGGGGCAAAGCGACCCGCAGAATATTAACTGTTCCGAAGGGAAACGGCAGCCCTGTGGGCTGTCCGGCGAAGCCGGAAGTGACCCGGAGGAAGGGCGAGAGGCAAGCACAGCGACCGGAAGGGAGCTGTGCGACGACCGAACGCCCCGTAACGAGAACGCCGACCGGTAGGAAGGCGGGCGACGATTGAGGTTGCGGACGGGACCCCTTTGACCGTAAGGGAGCGGCACACAAGGAAGTAATACAAGAAGCGTGCCCGCAGGGCGTGCGATATCGCAGGAGGGATGATATGAATACGGTTTGGGATAAGGCGGTCAAGCTACTGGCGGCGGCGGGCGGGGCGGTTGCGGGCGCTTTTGGCGGCTGGGACAAGCTTTTGACGGTGCTGATGGCAATGATGGCGGTGGACTACGTGAGCGGCGTGCTGGTGGGTGTGCTAGGACGTTCGGAAAAGACGGAATACGGCGGGCTATGCAGCAAGGTGGGTGCAAAGGGGTTGGCAAAGAAGGGGCTGATGCTGCTGGGGGTGCTGGTGGCGGCGCTGCTGGATCGCGCGATGGGTCAGGGCGCGGTGTGCCGCGACGCGGCCTGCTGGTTTTACATTGCCAACGAGGGGCTGAGCCTGCTGGAAAATTTGAGCCTGGCGGGCGTGCCATTTCCGGAAGGAATCAAACGAATTTTGGGACAGGAACGTGAGAAGGGGGAGAAGGCGGATGGCGGCCTCACTGGAAGAACTGATACTGAAGCTTAGGAACGCGAACAGCGCCTACACGCCGCTGACGCGCGACGAAATGGAGCGGCAGGCGCAAAATCGCTATCAAAGCGTGTATGACCAGAACCGGCTGAACGCGCAAACGGAGTATGAAAGCAGCGACGCGGCGCTGGCGCGCGAGCTGAAGGGCCTACAGGCCTCCTATGACGCGGAGCGCGCGCAGAGCCGGGCGGGATACCGGCAGGCATACGCGCAGGCGGATCGTCAGGCGTTGAGCCGGGGCATGCAGCGCTCCAGCTACAACAACGCGACGCTGGCCAACATCAGCTTGGCGGGCGAGCAGGCGCAGCGCGCCATTGACGAACGGCAAACGGCGCAGGAGAGCGGCATTGGCGAGAAGCGCACGCTGTTGAGCCAGCAGCTGGCCAGGCAGCTGAGCCAGTATGATAAGAGCCAGCAAAGCGATATGCTTCATTATATTGACGAGCTGGAGGCGCGCGAGTATGACCGCGCGACGGCGAACAGCCAAAGGCAGAGCGAGCTGGAAATGAAGCTGTACGAATACCGGCATCAGCTGGAGCAGGAGGCGGCGGAGCAGGCGCGTTGGCAGGCGGAATATAACGCGAAGTATGGCGGCGCGTCAGGCGGCCGGAGAGGCGGCGGCAGGAAGAAAAGCACGGAAAAGAATACGCTGGGCGGCATAGCGGCGGTACTGGCGGGCGTAGGCGCGGCGATGGGGGTTAGGCGGTAGCGGACAAAATGCGCGAAAACGTGGCAAATAGCGG
The DNA here is from genome assembly GCA_022769795.1 of Clostridiales bacterium. Classification (GTDB taxonomy): domain Bacteria; phylum Bacillota; class Clostridia; order Christensenellales; family Aristaeellaceae; genus Limiplasma. The sequence continues at coordinate 1,905 of JALEIQ010000127.1, read as the reverse complement.
CATGGAGCCGCGAATGGAATTGACATTCCAGACGGACGCTGGTAAAATAGGCCCAATCTAAGATTGAAAGGGTGGGAAGTTCGATGCTGGAGGAGAACATTCGCACTGGGCTTACGTTTGACGACGTGCTGCTGGTGCCGCGCGCGAGCAGCGTATTGCCCCGGGATGTGGACACCTCAACTGTGCTGATACCGGGTATCAAGCTCAACTTACCCCTATTGAGCGCCGCCATGGACACCGTGACCGACGCGAGGCTGGCCATCGCCATGGCGCGTGAGGGCGGTTTGGGCATTATCCATAAAAATATGACCATCGAGGAACAGGCCACGCAGGTGGACAAGGTAAAGCGCAGCGAGCATGGCGTGATTACCGACCCGTTCTTCCTTTCTCCGGATCATTTGATTCGGGACGCGGAGGCGCTGATGGCGAAATATCGCATCTCCGGCGTGCCGATTACGCGGGGCAAAAAGCTGGTGGGCATTCTGACCAACCGCGATTTGCGATTTGAAACGGACGATACCCGCCGCATTGAGGAGGTTATGACCTCCAAAAACCTGATTACGGCGCCGGTGGGCACCACGCTTGAGGAGGCCAAGGCCATCCTGGCGGCGCACCGGATTGAAAAGCTGCCCATTGTGAACGAGCAGTTTGAGCTGTGCGGGCTGATTACCATTAAGGATATTGAGAAAGCCACGAAATACCCCAACTCCGCCAAGGACGCGAAGGGCAGGCTTTTGTGCGGCGCGGCCGTGGGCATTACCAAGGACAGCATGCTGCGCGTGGAAGCGCTGGTGAACGCCAAGGTGGACGTGATTTCCATCGACTCGGCGCACGGGCACAACATTGACGTGATTAACAAGGTGCGCGAGCTGCGCGCCGCCTTCCCCGATCTGCCCATTATCGCGGGCAACGTGGCTACCGCGGAGGCGACCCGCGCGCTGATTGAGGCGGGCGCAAGCTGCGTAAAGGTGGGCATCGGCCCGGGCAGCATATGCACCACCCGCGTGATTGCGGGCATTGGCGTGCCGCAGCTGACGGCGGTGAGCGACTGCGCCAAGGAAGCAGACAAGTATGGCGTGCGGGTGATCGCGGACGGCGGCATCAAGTATTCGGGCGACATCCCCAAGGCCATTGCGGGCGGCGCAAGCGCCGTGATGATTGGCAGCCTGTTTGCGGGCGTGGACGAAAGCCCGGGAGATATGGAAATTTACCAGGGCCGCAGCTTCAAGGTATACCGCGGCATGGGTAGCCTGGGCGCGATGGCGCAGGCGCATGGAAGCAGCGACCGCTACTTCCAGGAGCCGGACAAGAAGCTGGTGCCCGAGGGCGTGGAGGGCCGTGTACCCTACAAGGGCGCGCTGGCGGACACCGTCTACCAGCTTGTGGGCGGCCTGCGCTCCAGCATGGGCTATTGCGGAACGCCCAACATTGAAAGCCTGCGCAGGGAAGGACAGTTCATCCGCATTACGGGCGCGGGCTTGCAGGAGAGCCAACCACACGATATTGCGATTACCAAGGAAAGCCCGAACTATTCCCGCATGGATTAACGCGGGGGAACAAAAAAGACGGCACGGCCTTTGAAAAGGGGGCGTGCCGTTTTTTGCGGGGTGGCCCTTGCGGGGCTTCGCCTTTTTTGCGAGGTGGCCCCCGCGGGGGTTGGGGGCTTCGCCTTTTTTGCGGGGTGGCCTCCGCGGGGGGTGGGGGCTTCGCCTTTTTTGCGGGGTGGCCCCCGTGGGGCTTTGGTCTGCTTTCTTGCGGAAGCGGTTCCGCGAAACAGGGTGGGGGCTACGCGCCCCCACACCCTGCGCCTACTCTTTCTGGAAAGAGTAGGCAGAAAGCGGCGGCACGCAGACTCCGGCAAAAACCCCTGAATGCCGGTTTAGGGCGCGGGGACGCACAATCGGC
>JALEIQ010000041.1 GCA_022769795.1 Clostridiales bacterium | reverse complement strand
CGCCCACGCGGTAAAATGCAATATCCCGGCCCTCCATCTGGGCCTGAATCTCATTGCGGCAGGTCATGCCAACGCTCATCACAATGGTATCGGCCGTCAGGAAGAACTCCATGCCTTCCTTTTCGCAGATCAGGCCGTTTTCCACAATTCTTTTGACCTTCACGTTATTCGCGACGCTCACGTTCTTGGGGAAGAAGCGCTTAAACATATTGCCGCGGTTGGTAAAGCCCATGCCCGGCACAAAGCTGTCGCGCGCGGTGATAACGCTTACGCGCTTGCCCTGGTCGGCCAGCGCCTCCGCCACATCCGCCGCCGCATGGCCGGCGCTGCATGCGTAGCTTTCGCTGGTTTGCATGCCCGCCACATCGTCGGGAATGGGGTTGGATATCTTGCGGCAGGTCCAGGTGCAGTTGTAGCCGCAGGCCACAATCACCACATAATCGTCCACCTTGCGGCTGCCGTCCAACGCTTCCTGCGCGTTGATTACGATGGGCAGGTCAACCCCTTCCAAATTGGGCTTTTTGAAATCCGCGCCGGTTGCGTCCACTACGGCGTCGGGCTTGAGCTCGTCCAGCAGCGCGGCTGCAAAGGGGGTGTTCAGGCGAATTTCCACGCCGCTCTTTTCCAAGGCATGCTTCAGGTATACAAATACCTGCTCCACCTCCGCCTTGGCTTTGGTGTATTTGCATGTGCCGTAGAGCCCGCCCAGCTCGCCGTTGCGCTCAATTAGCGTAACCGTGCAACCCTTGCGGCTCAATTCCAGCGCCGCTTCGCAGCCAGCCGGGCCGCCGCCCACAACCAGCACCTTCTTATCGCTGCGCGCCTCGTCGTGCGCTTTGCGGTCGCTCATCTTGCGGCCCACGCAGGGGTTAACCATGCAGGTAATGGGCTTTTTCATCCACAGCTCGTCATAGCAGCCCTGGCAGCAGGAGGTGCAGGGAATCACATCCTCCTCTTGTTCGGAAAGCACCTTGTTGGCATAGTCGGGATCGGCAATCATCTGCTTGCCAAAAGCGATAAAATCCGCCTTGCCATCGGCCACGGTACGGTTGGCGATCTCCGCGTTGAAGCGCTTTACCGCAATAACGGGGATATTCACGCTGCGCTTGATGCGGTCGGCCAGATGAATCCAAGAGCCACGCTCCATGCCGGAGGAATGGTCGTTGAAGCTGAGCTCGCTGTCGCGCATGCCGGCGGATACGTTCAGGCAATCCACCCCGGCCGCCTCAAGCTGTTGCGCGATCAGCTGCGCTTCCACCGGTGTGTTGCCGTTCTCCTTCACATAATCATCCGCGTTGATCCTGGCAACGACTGGGAAATCCTCTCCGCAGCGGTCTTTGATCGTACGCACAATTTCGCGGCAGAACTTTACGCCGCCGGTAATGCCGCCATACTCGTCCGTGCGTTGGTTGCTAAGCGGCGTCAGGAAGTTATTGGCCAGATAGCCGTGCGCAAAAATCAGCTCCACGCCGTCAAGGCCAACCTTCTTGGCAAGCTCCGCGCCTTTCCCGAACATGCCTACGATCTCCTGGATTTCAGGAATGGTGAGCACATGCGGGGTATCGGGATAGAGCGGGGATTTGCTAGCAATCGGCGAAGGCGCCACGGGATCCATGCCGGTGGTGCTGCGGCGGGTTTGGCGGCCAACGTGGCTAAGCTGCACCATCACCCTTGCGCCGTATTGATGGCAGCCGTCCGCAATGGCCTTGAAGCCAGGCAGATACTTTTCATCGTCAATGGCCGGGTTCAAAACGCTGCGGCTTCTGGGGTAGTCCACCGAGGTTGCCTCCACAATCACCAGGCCAGCGCCGCCGCGGGCGCGCGCCACATAAAAGTCAATCGATTCCTCGGTCATAAAGGCGTTATGGGTATAGTTGTTGTTGAGCGCCGGCATAACAATGCGGTTCTTAATTTCCAGTTTGCCAATTTTGCCCGGCTGGGCAAGCGCCTCGTATTTCATTACCTATTCCTCCAATGCAAAGCTTTTTATGTATCAGGCCTGACCGCGCTTAAACAGGAAGAAGCTGCTGTTGATTTCGCGGGTTTGCACAAAGCAGAGAACAGCCGCCAATCCATATCCTATATAATCGCACGCCACGCTGGGAATCACCATCAGCACAGCCACCGCAAACATCGCAAGTCGTTCCAGAACGGACATCCGCTTAAACAGGTATCCGTTTACACTGGAGGACAGCGCCAGAACCGCCACCAGGCCATGCGCCGCGCCGGCGAGTATATCCATCGCCCCGCCCTGCCACAGGATGCCGTTGTCATACACAAACAGGAAGGGGATGATATAGGTAGCGATGCCGTAGATGAAGGCCTTGATACCCGTTTTCATTGGCGGGGCCTCGGCAATGGCCGCACCCGCAAACGCCGCCACGCACACCGGTGGGGTGATGTTGCTGACCACAGCGAAATAGAAGGCGAAAAAGTGCGCCGCAACAGGTGCAACGCCCAGCTGGATGATCGCGGGAATCACCGTGGTGACCAGCACCAGATAAACGCCCACGGACGGCATGCCGCAGCCCAGCACCAGGGAGATCAGCGCCGTGTAAATCAGCGTCAACACAAGGCTGCCACCCGCCGCGTCAACGATGATGGAGGACAGCCGCGCGCTGAGGCCGGAGGAGAACATGCAGCCGACGATAATACCGGCGCACGCGCAAGCCATGCCCACCGTCACCGCCGTTTTCGTCACCTTTTCAAAGGCGGCGATCATGCGCCGCGGCGTGATGCGCGTATCCTTGCGGATAAAGCTGAGCAAAAACAGCACCAGAATGCCCCAGAAGGCCGCCATCACAGCCGTGTAGCCGCGAATGAGGAAGTATACCAGCACCACAAGGCTTAAAAGCAGGTGTCCGCCGTTTTTCAGCGTAAGCCAGAAGCTAGGCAGCTTGTCCTTATCCGTTGGCGTAAGGTTCTTAAGCCTTCCGTTAAAGTGGATGGTCGCCATCAGGGCGATATAATACAGCACCGCGGGAATGACCGCGTCCTTTACAATCGTTATATAAGGCACCTTCAAATATTGCGCCATGATGAAGGCCACCGCGCCCATGATCGGCGGCATATAATTGCCGCCCGTAGAGGCCACAGCCTCAATCGCGCCTGCCTCCTCAGCCGTATAGCCGACTGATTTCATCAGCGGAATGGTGAAGCAGCCGGTGGAAACCACGTTGGAAACGGAGCTGCCGCTGATGGAGCCAAAAAGCGCGCTGGAAATGGCAGCCGTTTTCGCCGGGCCAGCCGTAAAGCGGCCTCCGATGGAATAGGCCAGGTCGATGAAATACCGGCCCGCGCCCGTCTGCTCCAAAAGCGCGCCAAACACCAAAAACAGTATGATGTAGGACGCCATGGACTGAATCGGCTCGGAAAGAACGCCCTGGTCGCTCACCAGCACGTCCACCATACGTTTCCAGTTGGTTGGAACCGTCTTTAAAAATCCGGGAAAATAGTTCGCAAACCGCGTATGAAGGATGAAAAACGCCGCCACGACCGTCATTGTGGTGCCCACAGTGCGGCGGGTTACGATAAGCACAAGCGCAATCAGAATTGTACCCGCGACCGTATCGGCGACGCTTGGCTGGAAGAAACGCATCTGCCAGCCGTTGAGGTCAGTCAGAAAATAGATCCCTACGCCCAGCGTACATAAGGCCAAAAATAAATCCCACGCGAAAAACCAATTGAACTTGTCATACCATTTCTTACGCTTCGTGGGGAACAGAAAGAAGGCAAACAGAAGCACAAACAGGACAAAAATCAATCGGTGCGCAATGCCCACCGGCGCGCCAAAATAGGCCGTCATCAGAAAATAAAGCGTCATCAGCATGGCCAGGGCGGACAGGCCCAGCGCCATAACGGAATGCGGCGTCAGCTTTTTGCTTTCGAGGAAATATTCAAAAAAGCCGACGTCCTTTCTTTCTTCACTCATTCAAAGGCACCTCCGAAGGGCGAAGCCCCCGATATTGTTTGGATGGGAGGGGCCGCGTTTCAACAGCCCCTCCCGGGATCTTATCATTCCTTTACAATGCCGATTTCCTTGTAGAATTTCAGCGCGCCCGGATGAATGGGGAACGCGGGATCCACGCCCGCAAGCGGATTAGACTGGATTACGCTGTCCTTCTCGTTGTAGTACTTATTGAAGCTCTCAGCATGTTCGTAGATTGCCTTGGTGATGTTATACACCAAATCCTCGCTGAGATCCTTATGGCAGATCACAGAGGTGATAGCCGCCACCGTGTGTACCGGCTCCGTCTGGTACTCGTCGAAGGTCTTGGGTTCAATCGTTACGGCTTCCAGGCCGGGAATGGCGGCCTGCAAAGCGGGAATCTTCTCGGGGTCAAGGCTGATTAGCTTAATGCCCGGGTTCAGGCTCATGCTCTGCAGCTCGCTGTGGTCAAGAGGCAGCAGGCCGCTGGCCGCGTCCAGGTTGCGGTCGCGCAGCATGTTCAGCCGCTCGGAGTCGCCCAGCAGGCTTACCGTGCCGCCGTTTGCGGTAATTCCGTCCATATCGATGCCATGCGCGGCAAGGCTGGCGCGGGCAATGGCAAGGCCGGTCTGGCCGGTGCGGCCGGGAGAGATGCGCTTATCAGCAAGGTCATAGATGCTGGTAATGTCCTCGCTCTCGCGCAGCGCCACCCAAAGGAAGGGCATGGAATACAGCGAGATCACATGGCAGATATCGGAATGCGCCTCGGTATAATCGCCGGTGCCCTGATAAGCGTCAAAGGCCACGCCCGTGTACACCAGGCCCAGCATTCCTTCCTTCTTCTGCACGGTGGTGGGGTTGGCCGAGCCGCCGCCCGGCGCCACGCGCGCCATCATGCCGTCCACATTTTCCTGAATCTGCGTGGCAATCTCGGAGCCAACCGTGTACCAGCTTCCGCCGCTGGACCCGCTGAACACTTCCAGGAAGTCCGGCGTTTCCGCCTGCGCCATGGGCAGAACGCACAGGTTGAGTGCGAGCACCAGCGCCATTGTCAAGAGCAGTCCCTTTTTCATCGTTTTCCTCCTTGGTTCCTTCGGGAGCGATGTCCCGAATGTATTGTTACCGCGTCGCGCGGTAATAGCATTGCCAGGGAGGCCTCCCTCCCATATCCGCCTTTCGCCTCTGTTGAAGTGATTATACAACGTAAATGTGATATTGTCAATGCTATTTTTAATATTTGATATTTGATATGATATAAATAAAGCGTCTTTGCTTTCTCCTTCCATTCCATCAGGGTATCCTAACGTAACAAAGGTTCATATAAATGCAGCGCCAGCCCGGTTGAGCTGGCGCGCCTTCACGGAAAACGCGCTGCTGCGCAAGGCTTTGGGGGCCTGCTCCTGTGCTTCGCGCTTTCCTCCCTTCTCTTATTCCCTATCTGCAAAACTTTTCAATATAAGCCTCCAGGCATTTTTCAATCACCGCGCGCGCCTCAGCCGCGCCCCGCAGCTCGTCCACCACGGTTTCCTTATCCTCCAGGTTCTTGTACACGCTAAAAAAGTGGCTGATTTCCGTAAACAGGTGAGCGGGCAGCTCGTTCACATCGCGGTATGTGTTGTAAGTGGGATCCTGAAACGGAATGGCGATGATCTTTTCATCCAACCGGCCCTGATCCAGCATGGTAATCACGCCGATGGGATAGCACCTCACCAGGCTTAACGGCTGGATAACCTCGCTGCACAGCACCAGCACGTCCAACGGGTCGTTGTCATCAGCATAGGTGCGGGGGATAAAGCCGTAGTTGGTAGGATAGTGCGTGGACGTGTACAGGATGCGATCCAGGATCAAATGTCCCGTTTCCTTGTCCAGCTCGTACTTCTTTTTACTGCCCTTCTCGATTTCGATTACGGCAATAAAATCGTCCTTTGTGATGCGCGAGGGAGAAATATCGTGCCAGATATTGCTCATGACCGTCACCTCACCTTTCTTATTCCCTGATATGCCAGTTATTGTAACAAGCATGAAGCGATTTGTAAAGGCGCTTGAGCCAAAACTGTGGTATACTGTTTGTGACCCCAAAGCATATAGGAGGGATACGACGATGAAACGCATGTTGAAGGCGCTGCTGCTGCTCGCCTGCCTTGCGGCGGCGCTGACGCTCACCGCCTGCCATACCGATAACGACCCCTGGCCTGTGAACGATGTGCTGCCTATGGAAAGCACCCAGCAGAGCAGCGTGACAAATCCTCCCGCCGCCGAACCCGCCCAGCGGGACGCGGTCACGCAGCAGGAGGCCCCTTCCGCCGAACCGGCTACCACGCGGGTTCCCGGCGGGGACGAAGCGCCCGGATTTAACGGATAGTCCAAGCGCGTAAAACGCCGTGGAAGCAATTGCTCCACGGCGTTTTTGCTGTTTCCTTCAGCTTAACAAATATTCAAAAAGCCCGGCTGCCAAAACAGCCGGGCCATGCGTATTCCATTGTTCCCCGCACATCCGCGCGCCTCTAAGCAATGCTTAACCCGCGTTTCAAACCGGGGTCAGGGGTTTGTCCCCCTCGTTACTCGATCACCTTGGACACAACGCCGGAACCCA
>JALEIQ010000326.1 GCA_022769795.1 Clostridiales bacterium | reverse complement strand
ATCAAAAACAGGGCGAACACGGCCAGGATGCCGATGGTCACAATGGTCCAAAAGTCAAATTGCGGCTTACGCTTGCTCATAGCGAATCACATCCTTGAGTAGACTGTTTTCCATATCCGCCGTAAACACATTGATCTTGTCCGGGTTGGGACGCAGGGTCAGGCTGTCGCCGGCGTCATGCAGGCTTTGCGTGTGGCCCAGATCCTGAGAGAATTCGATGCTGGGCTGGCCAGGCACGCAAGCGCCCTCCTCAAAGCCTAGGAAATAATTGCTGTAACGTCCCAGGAAGGTACGGCTGAGCACCTTGCAGGTAAGCCCTTGCTCCGCCACGGAGAATTCCTCCGGGCGCACGCCCACCACAACCTCCTGGCCGTCGGTGCATTCGTCGGTCAGGTTATTCATGGCCAGGCGGAACCCATTGCGGAAGCACAGCTCCGTTACGCCGTTTTCCTTGTGGAGGGTGGCGTAGAACAGGTTGGAATGGCCAATAAACGTGGCTACAAACACATTGGCCGGACGGCTGTAGATATGCTGGGGCGTGCCGATCTGCTGGATAACGCCCTTGTTCATAACCGCGATGCGGTCAGAAATCGCCAGGGCCTCCTCCTGGTCATGGGTCACGTAAACGGTGGTAATGCCCACCTGGCGCTGGATGTCCCGAATCACGCTGCGCATCTCGATACGCAGCTTCGCGTCAAGGTTGGAAAGCGGCTCGTCCATCAAAAGAACCTGGGGATGAATCACGATTGCGCGCGCCAGGGCCACGCGCTGCTGCTGGCCGCCGGAGAGCCGTTCGGGCAGACGGTCCTGATACTCGTCGATGTGCACCAGGCGGAGCATCTCATCCGTGCGCTTCTTCATTTCATCCTTGGGAATGTTGCGAAGGCGCAGGCCGTATTCAACATTTTTGCGCACCGTCAGGTGAGGAAAAATCGCATAGCTCTGAAATACCATACCGATATTGCGCTTGTAGGCCGGCACGTCGTTGATGACCTGATCGCCAAAGGCGATCTTGCCCGCCTCGATGGTGTTAAATCCCGCAATCATGCGCAGAAGGGTGGTTTTGCCGCAGCCGGAGGGGCCAAGCAACGTAAAGAGCTCGCCGTTTTTGATATTTGCGCTCAGGTCGGGGATGATGGTATTTTCTCCGAACTTTTTGCATACATGGTCAATGGCAATGGAAACGCTCATCGTTTTTCACACCTCGTTTTTGATAATGAAAGAAGCTGTTGTGGAGCGGGAGCGGCAAGGTCTTTCGCCCGCCGCTCCCGCATTGCTTTCCACAGCAGCTTACAGAATGTCGGATGGAATTACTCGGCGGCGTCCACCAGAGCCTCCTGGAACTGCTCAATCCAAGCAGCCTTGTTCTGGGAAGCGATGGTTTCGTCATCCTTAATCACGTTGATGGTGGACATGCTCTGCATAGCCGCGGTTTCGGGCACGTCGGTGCGGATGGTGCGGCGGAATTGAGTTTCGTTCATGTAGGTCTGCGCGTCGTAACCGGTGAGCCAGTCAAGGAACTTGCGGGCGCTTGCCAGGTTGGGGCAATCCTTTACGATGTACACGCCGTCGCCGCGGATGATAACGCCTTCCTCCATGTAAACAACCTTGATGTTGCCCTGGGAAACATAGGTGGCAGCGCCCTGCTCGAAGGTCAGGCCCACGGCGTACTCGCCGTCAGCCACTCCCTTGTACACAGCGGAGGAGCTATTCACACAGCCGTTGGGGAGCTGCTTGCAGAAGTTCTTAACAAACTCCCAGCCGTTGGGCTGGCCGTCGGTGCCCATGGCGTAGAGCATATTCACCAGATGCTCAAAGGAGGAGGAGGAAGCCTGGGGATCCGCGAACACGATCTTGCCCTTGAGCTCAGGGTTGAGCAGGTCGGCATAGCCGTTGATCTCGATATCGCCAATCAGGTCGGTATTGATCATAATCACGGAAGGCACGCAGTCAAAGCGGGTGAGGTTGCCCTCAACATTCCTGTACTCCTCGTAGAACGCGTCCTCGTTGGCGCAGGTGTAATCCTGGAAGTACTGGCTGCTGTTCTTTACCGTGCCGATGGTGCCGGACCAGAGGATGTCGCACTGGGGGTTTTCGCTTTCGGCGGCGATGCGCTTGAGAGCGTCGCCGGTGCCCATGGCCAGGCACTCGGTCTTGATGCCGGTATCCGCCTCAAACATGGCCAGCATGTTCTCGATCATGGAGGTGGTCAGCGGGCTGTACAAAACCAGCTTTCCGGTTTCTTCAGGAGCGGTTTCAGCCGTGGCGCTGGCCAGGCTCAGCGCCATAACGGCGCACAGGATAACAGCAAGAATCTTTTTCATCGTTGAATCTCCTCTCTACATTTTTCCGGCTGTTGCTATGAACAGCTTTTCGATATTTGAATCTTACTGATGTTTCGGACGGAATTCAACCGAATTTTCTATTTTTATGTCTGAAAAACTGAACCTGCGCGTTCAGCGCGCAACAAAAAAAGCGGCGGGCGTTCGCCTTCGAAACGCTCGCCGCCCCAGGCTGTCGATAAACCCCTTGGGAGGTGTCGGAGGGCCGCAGCCCTCCGACTGTAATCCGAACCCAGCGACATGTGCGGTGGGTTCGGAAGCCTTGCGTAGCAAGGTTTCCTTGCAGGGTTCACCGGCCGCGCCAAAGGCGCAGGTGAACCCTGTTTCGGCGGAAAAGATCGCGCAGCGAGC
>JALEIQ010000313.1 GCA_022769795.1 Clostridiales bacterium | reverse complement strand
CCAAGATACTTCCACAAAAATAACCCCATACCAATCCAGGCGACAAATAACGCTCCTCCGCGAGATTTGCTCGGAAATTTTCTTGTAGTAACTATGGTTTCTTGAATCGGAGCGTTCTCTTTTCCGCAGATCGGGCACACGGTAGAGCCATATGGGATTTCTGATAAGCATTGATTGCATTTCATTCTCGTTCTTCCTTCCCCTGTAAAATACTTCAATCGAAATTTTATTACAACTAATATTAGTTTTCAATACTACCAACGAGAAATTTAAAGAAGACAAAAATAGAACTATTATAAAAATGGGCGATAAAAGCAATGTTGACAAATTTGAAGAAACTTCGAAAAGAACGCAACCTTTCCCAACAAGCATTAGCTGAAATTCTGGAAATTAGCCAGCAATCTGTTAACAAATATGAAACCCGCAATGTTCAACCGGATATAGAAATTCTAAAGAAGATGGCAGATTATTTTCATACAACTATCGACTATATTGTAGGAAGGGAAGAACAACTAAAAGTAGTTGTAGGCGGACAAAAAATACAATTATCCATTGAGGAAATCGCATTATTAGCACAATATCGTAATTTAGATATAGAGCAGAGAGAATGCCTGCGATTGCTTTTGCGGACATGGGAGAAGTAGTTTCAAACACAATTCATCATGCTTTTTCGAATCATCCTATCTTAATCTCTGTCCTGTTATTCAGCAAGAACGCCGTCACGCTACCCTTGCGCATTCCCTCCGCCAACCAAAAAAGCACTGCGCCGCAGCGTATCCATATAAGCGCAGCGCCAGCCCTGATCGGGCTGGCGCTGCGTATCTATCACACGAAAATCTTCCAGACGGCTCCGGACTATTCCTCGCCTCTGTGAGCCTTGCCTTCCATTACCAGCTTATTCAGCTCGTCCATAAAGCTGCTCACATCCGTAAACTGGCGGTACACCGAGGCAAAGCGCACATACGCCACCTCATCCAGCAGCTTGAGCTCATCCATCACGGCCTCGCCGATACGGCGGGAGGAAAGCTCGTCCTCGCCGGAGGAATGCACCAGCTTTTCTACCTTTTCCACGATGGCGTCGATATCCTTCATGCTTACGGGGCGCTTTTGGCAGGCGTGCAGAAGCCCTTTTTTGATTTTTTCCGCGTTAAAGGGCTCGCGGCGCATGTCCTTTTTTATCACCATCACGGGAGAGGTTTCAATTTTCTCATACGTGGTGAAGCGCCGTCCGCAGCGCAGGCATTCGCGACGGCGGCGTATGGAGCTGCCCTCCTCCGTCGGGCGGGAATCGATCACCCGGCTGTCCAAATAGCCGCAATATTGGCATCTCATGGCAGAAAACCTCCCTCGGTTCTAAGACTGTGCATTCTCAAAAAAACCTGCGTTCATTATAGCAAAGCGCACGGGGGATTTCAAGTTACATCGGCTCAAGATAGTCCTCGCCCAGCGTTTCCACGATTTCATCATGGTAGGCCGCGGAAAATTGCTCCCAATCCGCCTGCCACTGGCTATAGGCCGGATCGTCCCGATGATCCTGCAAATCGAACAAATCGCTTAGCTGCCATGCCAGATCCTGCGAGCAATACAGGCTTCCCCGGAAATTCAAATGCTCCCTGTCCTTAAAGTGGCGGCGATAATCCCACTCCATCTCGACGAGGGATACCTCGTCCAGATAGTTGATTACGTCCACCCCTTCGCCATCCAGAAAATCGAGCATCGCTTCCAGCGGCTCGCCCTTGAGCATCCCGTCAAAGCGAGGCATAATCAACGCCACCGGCGTAATCCCCGCTTCGCGGCACAGCGCAAAAATCTTTTCCCACCCCGCCACGGCTTCCTCAATCAATCCCTCAAAGCCGGTATTCTCCTCCTCGGCATATACAAAATCGCTGATTACAATGCCCTCCATCATGGGCATCTGCCCCTTCAGGAACGGCTGGTACTGTCCGGCGTAATAGGAGGGCAAGCGCAGATCATCCCCGGTAAGCTCGTTCCAGCGCGAATGATAGCGCAGCAGGGGAAGCCAGAAGCCAAGGCGATCCAGGCCGCCGTCCGCCTCCGCGCACATGGCCTGGTATGCGCGCAGCTTTTGGGCGGGCGCGGGCAGCGTGCGGATGAACTGCTCCCAAACGGGCTTGAGCTTTTCATCCTCCGCCGAATAATACTGCACCAGGGAGGAAGGATTGAATACCACATACTTTGGCGGCTCATTCAGCTCCAAAAGCGTCAATAGCTGCTGATAAACCATGGTATGCTGGTGCATGATGCCGCTCATATTCACCGAGGTAATCCCCGCTTCGTTCCACAGGATCATCGGCGACACGCCCCAATAGCTCTGGCTGGTGCCCAGGAACACCACGTCGATGGAGCCCGCCGGTTCGGCGGCATAGTCCGCATAGCGCTCAGGCCAGCAGTCGGCTGGCTCGTATTTGTATGCGATCACGTACTGCACGCCAAGGAACGCGCATGCAAAAAGGGCGCAAAACAGCAGCGCTTTCCAAAGGGAAAAGCGCGCGGGGTGCTTTGGTTGCCTGGGCGCGGCGCTCATTGGTTTTGCAGGCGCGTAACAAGCGCGTACATCGCTTCGGGCGTGTTAAAGTTCTCCGGCAGCAGCGCGTCCACGCCGATTTCAACGTCAAACGCGTCCGCCAGCTCGGAAACCAGCGACACCACGTCGAAGGAATCCAGCACGCCGTCGTCAATCAGCAGCTGCTCCCTGGTAAAGTCAACATCCGGGCGAAGCTCGGAAAGAATCTGTAAAACCTGTTCCATGTTCATTCCTCCTGAATCAGTATGGGTATAACAGGGATGCGCAGCGCCTCGCGGCGTCCGTAAATCCCCATTGCGCATAAAGCGCGCGTGCGGGCAGATTATCGTCAATCACCCACAGGCGGCGCTTTACAGCATCCGTTTGCCGTATCCAGGCGGCCATAAGCGCGTTTGCCGCGCCGTTGCGCCTGTATGCGGGCCACACCGCCAAATGCTCCAGCATGCATACGCCGTTGGCAAGCGAAAAGTGCAGCGCGCCCATAAGCTTTCCCTCGCCGTTCAGCGCGCAAAGCACATGTCCGCTTTCAAGCGCATAGGGCAGGCGCACGGTCAGCCTGTCCAGCCCGGCGCGAAAAAGCGCCGTTGTCTCGGCAAGCAGCCGGTCATCCGGGGCGGATACGCGAACGGAGCTTTGCGGCACGCCAACCGGCGGCTTCGTTTGCTCCAGCAGGCAGCGCGTGCGGGCAAGCGCGAACCCGGCGCGTTGCCAATATTGGATTTGCTCCGCGCCGCGCGCGTCCTGGGAGCGCGCGACCACCTCAACCAAAAGTGGCTTGGAGGCCCGGGGCAAAGCGCAGGCAGCGGCGGCGTCGTAGATGCTTGCATACACCTGAAATACGTCCGGCCATTCCTCCATAAGCAGGAGGGCTCCCTCCCGCGGGCAGGCATATAGCCGCCCGGCGGCAATCGCGGCCTCAAAATCCCTGAGCATGCGGTAGCTGTTGCTCATAACCGGCCTGCCGCGGGCCGTCAGCTCGCGCAGGCGTTCCAGGCTCTCAACCCGCTCCATGGCTTTGTGCCTCCATCTCCGCCATCAGGCTGCGGCGGTCTACCTTGCCGTTGGCCAAAACGGGCAGAGCCGGTCTGATCACCAGCCTTCGCGGAATCATAAAGGCGGGCAGGCGGCGCTTTAGCTGCTCAAACAGTCCGGCGCTTTCCGCCGTCGCGCTTTGCACAAACAGCCATAGCCACTCCTTTTCCGCCTGGAAAAAGCAGCAGGCGTCCTCCACGCCCTCCACGGCCCGGGCCGCCGCCTCAATCTCAACCAGCTCCACGCGGTGCCCCATCAGCTTGATCTGGCTGTCCTTGCGCCCGTGGAACCACAATACGCCCCGTTCGTCGCGGCTGGCATAATCGCCCGTGCGGTAGATTCTATCGGGCCACGCGGCGTTGAGGGGATTTTGTACAAAGGCCCTGGCAGTCGCCTCCGGCGCGCCATAGTATCCCAGCGCCAGCGAGCAGCCGCGCACGCATAATTCGCCAATCCGCCCCGGCGCGGTAACCTCCCGGCCTTCCTCATCCAGCAGCAGGATATCCGTGTTGCGATAGGGCACGCCGATGGGCAGGGTTTCATTCTCCCCCACTAGGTGATCGATCACCGCGTAGGTGCAGCTGGCCGTGATCTCTGTGGGGCCGTAATGATTGATATACAGCGCGTCCGGCAGGGCCTGCTGCCAGCGCCTCAGGTATTTGGAGGGCATAACCGCGCCCGTGAAAATCACCTTGTTCACATAGCGGGGCACCTTATAGGCAAAGGCGTTCATCTTTGCCGGGATCACAAAGGCCGAAGCCACCCAGCACAGCGTGGTAACGCGGTGCTCATCCAGCGCGTCAAACAGCCGCGCTGGCATGGAAAACAGGCTCCTTGGCAGCAAATAGCACGACGCGCCAAGCTTGAGGGGCAAATAGATATCGCGAATCGCGGCAACGTAGTCCAGCGGAGCCTGGCTGCCGAGCACATCGTCCTGCGCGATATGCGCGATCTCCGCGAACGCGTCAATATAATCAATCACGGAGCGGTGGCAGGTGACCACGCCCTTGGGCGTGCCCGTGGAGCCCGAGGTGAAAATGATATACAGCGGATCCTGATCCGTTGAGGCAAGGCGGATAGCTTTCAGCAGCGCTTCGTCCGCCTCGCAGAGAACGGCCTGAGCATAGGAAAGCACGGGACACGAAACAGGGGGGGTTGTAACCTCACCCATGCGAAGAACCGCGGCAGGCCGCAGCAGGTTCAAAATCGCCTGGAGGCGCTCCAGCGGCAAGCCCGCATCCAACGGGACATAGCAGTTGCCGCTGTAGACTACCCCCAAAAAAGCGGCGATGCTCTCGGGCGAGCGCTCCTGAAAAACCACGACAGGCCGACGGCGAACGCCGGGCAGCCGAAGCGCAAGCGCCGTACCCACGCGCCTGGCCGCATCCAGGACGCGCGCAAAGGGCCAGCCTCCATTCGGGCCGGAAAAGGCATCCTTTTCCGGCAAACGGCACGCGGTGTTTTCCAGATATTCCAGCACATTATACTGCATGAAATGCCCCCATGCTCAAAACTGCCCGTAGATAAAGTTTGCCGTATTGATTCCCGCGCCGTAAACGCCAAACACCAGCACAACCAGCACGCCCAAGATGTACGCCGCCCAGCGAACCGGCAGCGCCTGCTTTTCCAGGCGCTCGCGCACAGCCAGGCCGCGCTCGTTGAGCATGTCCACAGCCATCCACAGCGCCACGGCAAGGCCCAGCGCAATCCAGTTTGCGCCGTCCAGCCCGAAGGCGAGCAGGCCGCCGTCCCATATGACCCGCATCTGGCAGGCGCCCAGGCCGCGGCGAAGCATGTTTGACGCAGCGCTTAACGTATCCGCCCGTGAAAGCAGCCGCCCCACCGCCACAATGCCAAAGGTTCTCAGCACGCGGAAGCATTGGAACCATGCGCTTTGCGCCCTGATATGCAGGCGCGCGCGCACACGCTCATAAAACGGCTCCAGCAGCGTGGCCGAGGATACGAACACCGCGTGGTAGCAGCCATAGACAAAATACTTCCACTCCGCGCCATGCCATACGCCCACGCACAAAAACACCATCAGCGAGGCCAGGCACGCGGGCGCCACCTTCGCCACATAAGGCCCGAAGCGCTTGCGCAGGCGTTTGCCCAGCCTGTTAAAGCCCCGGGAAAGCGCCAGGGGATAAAACAGATAGTCGCGCATCCAACTGCCCAGGGTGATGTGCCAGCGCTGCCAGAACTCCGCCACGCTTCCCGCAAGCAGGGGACGGCGGAAGTTTTCGGCCAGGGTAACGCCAAAAATCTCGGATATGCCCAGCGCTATATCCATGCCGCCCGAGAAATCCGCATAAATCTGAAAGCTGCACAGGATGACCGCCAGCCATGTATACGCCCCGTTAAAATCCGCCATGCCGCCGCCCGCGAACAGGGGAACCACAACCAGCGCCAGCCGGTCCGCAATGACCAGCTTTTTGAAATATCCCCACAGCATGCGCAGCGCGCCCGATTTGGCGCGCCGCCAGCAAAAATCATGCCCTTCAAAAAGCTGCGAGGCCAAAGCGTCGAAACGGCTGATGGGCCCCTGCAAAAGCTGCGGAAACCACGAGCAAAACAGCAAAAAGCGCAGGAAGCGGCGTTCCGCAGCATACTTTCCACGGTATACGTCTATCACATAGCCGCTGATTTGCAGCGTGTAAAAGGAAATGCCCAGCGGCAAAAGCCAGTTTACCTGGCTGATAGGCGGCGCATGCAGCCAGGCCAGCGCCGCGTTCACATTCCGGATTCCGAAATTGGCGTATTTCAGCGCGGCCAGCATGCCCACGATCAGCGTGAGCGCCGCGGCCAGCCAAGCCCGCTTTCTTTTTTGGGCTTTGCGCTTCTGCGCCTTTTTCTCCTCCGGCGGCCATTGCGAGCGGTTCTTTTGAAGCCGCTCCGCATAGCGCCGCTGCTCCCGCTCAATGGCCAGGGCGGCCCCGAAGGCAATCGCCGAGGCCAGCAGCAAAAATAGCGCCGTATGCCAGCCGTTGAGCAAAATGTAAACATAGCTGCCAGCCAGCAAAGCCATCCATCTATATCGTTTTGGAATCAAAAAGTATCCAAGCATCAGGCCTGCAAGATACACAAAAAAGGCCGGTGTAGCAAACCCCATGCCATACACGCTCCCCGAAAGCAAACATTTCTATCCAATTTCCATTATAATAAATCGCCAAAACGCTGTCAACCAATTGAGAAACGAACGTCTTGCTTGACAGTGCTTTTCCTTCCATAGTACAATATGATGTTGTACTATGTATTAAGCCAAGCGGGAAAGAGAGGACGACATCCCCATGAGCGAGGCCACCTTGAGCGCGGAAGCGCTTAACCAGATTCAGAAGCGGCGAACCTTCGCCATTATCAGCCACCCGGACGCCGGCAAAACAACCCTTACCGAAAAGCTGCTGCTTTACGGCGGGGCCATCCGCCAGGCGGGCAGCGTAAAGGCCCGCAAGGCCGAGCGGCATGCCACCAGCGACTGGATGGAAATTGAAAAGCAACGCGGCATCAGCGTTACCTCCAGCGCCATGCAATTTGAATATAACGGCTGCCGCATCAACATTCTGGATACGCCCGGCCACCAGGATTTCAGCGAGGACACCTACCGCGTGCTGGTAGCCGCCGACGCGGCGGTTATGCTCATCGACGCGGCCAAGGGCGTGGAGGCGCAAACCATCAAGCTGTTTAAGGTGTGCCGCATGCGCAAGATTCCCATCTTTACCTTCGTTAACAAGATGGACCGCGCCAGCAAGGATCCCTTTGCCTTGATGGAGGAATTGGAGCAGGTGCTGGGCATCCGCTCCTGCCCCATGAACTGGCCCATCGGCGTGGACGGGGATTTCCAGGGCGTGTACCAGCGCCAAAGCGGCAACGTGCTGTTGTATTCCGGCGGCAACCACGGCATGAGCATGGCCGACCAGCTCTCCGTAAAGCTGGACAGCCCGGAGGCCGAAAAGGCGCTGGCCCAGCATTACCGTGACCGCCTGCGCGATGAAATTGAGCTTTTGGACGAGGCGGGCGACCCCTTTGACAAGGAAGCCGTGCTGAATGGAAAGCTCACCCCGCTGTTTTTTGGCTCGGCCGTTACAAACTTTGGCGTGGAGCCGTTTTTGGAGGCGTTTTTGGCCATCACGCCGCCGCCGCTTTCCCGCATGGCGGATATTGGCGAAATCAAGCCCACGGAGCCCTATTTCAGCGGCTTCATCTTCAAAATCCAGGCCAACATGAACCCCGCGCACCGCGACAGGCTGGCCTTTGTGCGCGTTGTGAGCGGCGAGTTTGAAAAGGGCATGACGGTGTATCACTCCGGCACCGATAAGATGATGCAATTAAAGCAGCCCCAGCAGTTCATGGCGGATGAGCGCGAGGCCGTGGAAAACGCCTATGCGGGCGATATTATCGGCCTGTTTGACCCCGGCTGCTTCCACCTGGGCGACGCGCTCAGCTCCGGGCCCAAGCTGCGCTTTTCCTCCATCCCGGTATTCGCGCCGGAGCATTTCGCCCGTGTCCGGCCCGAGGACAGCATGAAGCGCAAGCAGTTTTTGAAGGGCATTTTGCAG
>JALEIQ010000312.1 GCA_022769795.1 Clostridiales bacterium | reverse complement strand
CTTCATGCCGCCCACCCCGTAAAAATTGCGTGGCGGGTTATATTGAGTTTCCACCGCGTAGGCGAGCTGACGAGCCATGGCCGCAACAGTGTCACCCGTATACCCTACCCCTGCCAGGGAATTGCCGCCTACCTGGGCTCTGGCTTCGATCACCATGCGTAGGTTTTCTTCCGCCGGGTAGCACCCGTTTACCAGATAGCCGAAGGGCATCCCCTCCGTCACTGTGCGGTGGCCGTTGCAGAACTGGCGGTCATCATAGATTTTGAAACGCGGCCCCATAGAGTGGTCTTTGATAGAAAAGGCATACACGATGGCCGAAGCCGTCTGGATCTCCTGTCGCAGGAAGGCGTCAAAGCCATCCTTGTAAACGCATTTCCCGTCCCCGGCGCAGTGGAAGCAGCCAAGGCATCCGCCCTGAAACGGGAACTCGGCGATGTTAATGAGCCGTGTCTGGTAGGGATATCCGCGCCTAAAATCCTCGATCATGACGGCCAGAGCATGGTCGTCCGTTTCCAGATCCGCTACAATCACGGTGTCATGGCCCGGCATTTTCTCCCCTGCGGTTTCAAACGCGGGCTGATAAGGCGGCAGCTCCCCGGCCCAGGGCGCGGGAACGGGCTCAGCGACGCGGTTTTCCACGCTCCACATCAAATGTTCAAAAAAGGCTTCCGCGTCGTGCTGGCCCCTTGGGGTGATCAGATCTTCCATATCCGCGGATAGCCCATGGGCGACGCGCATGCCCAGGTCAAAGCAGTTGTCCTCCACATAGCGGTGGGCGGTCACATCGTAGAAATGCTTGGATGTGGTAATCTGGCTGGCGTATTTCCCGGAGAGATCCGCGCCGCGCTCCTTTATCAGGCGCAGGAAGCGATGAAGCTGGCTGGGGGCCAGGAAGGTATAGACCGGGTAGGAGAAAAGGAGTACATCCGCCCGTGCCATTGCCTCCAGCGCGGGAGAGGGGTCTTTTTCCAACGAGCGTATTCTTGCCCCTGCATCAATGATCTCATAGTGGTGCTGGGGATACCGTTTTTGAAGATAGAGTACGGTTTGACAGGTCACGCTATATTTAGCTGGCTTCGGTGAACCGTTGATAATGCAGATGTTCATTATGCGGCCTCCTTGTGTTTCTCCCAAATTATAAAGCAACATCGGCTCCAAGGCAACTGCTTATTTAACCGTACGATCATCAAGTTTCGGGGCATCTATTTGTCATGGCCGGCCTCACAAGGTATCAGTTATAACGAAATGCGGTACTGTATACCATCTGCGAACATAGCCTCTGCACCCAGCCGAAGCAAATCTGTGACAGCTATACCACTCCTCGGCAGACAATAAACAACGTCATCGGAAACATGCAGAAAAGCGGACTTCTTGAAATCAGTAGGAAGGACTGTATTGGACGAAAATAAGAAATTATTTTGACGAAGGATGGTGCAAAGAAGCTGCAATCGATTATGGAATCACAGGAAAGCTTTGAGAAAAAAGCTGTTTTACTGCTGGGCGAGGAGCGGCTTGAAAGGCTTACGGCGCTTATGCTGGATTACGATCAGGCGCTGAATGCCGTGTTGTCATTCGGCACGGAGAATGATAGGCAAACGATTATACAGCTTTATGGTTCAGCACCGCTTCCCTCCCTACCCTCTCCGGCCATGCTGCACCTTGGCGTCGTGAACCGCAGGAGCGTTTATTACGCGGCCGATATCGGTAAAACAGGAGCCGTGACAAGGGCATTCCCAGATACGGGCCTGCGCGTTGTACGTAAGCCTGCATCCCATATGAGGACAGCGCGGCGCCGACGGTCTGGTAAGAAGCCCGCGCAAATACCGTCCGGCCAATGTGGGCACTAACTTTCCCTGCCCCTTGCGCTGAGCGGAATAAATGTGGTATTCCCCGGCGTGCAGGCCCAACACATGCGCGCTGATTGCCTGAGCCGCGACCATGCTTCCCAGCAGTCCGCGTCCGCCATAGCCTGCGGCCACAAATAAATTAGGCGTCTTTGCGCTGTATGGGCCGATATAGGGCAAGCCGTCGGCGGTATGCGCCTCAATACCCGCATACAGATTGTTTGCCTTTCCGCATCCAAGCAAAGGCGCATAGACTTCGTCAAACACGCCACGCGCCTCCATGCAGCTATCATCGCCGATGCGTCCGCCGTTTAGCTGGAACAGCGCTCCATCGCGTATCTTGCGCAGTGCATAGCGGCCATCAGCAGCTAAGAATAATCCCTCAAATTTTACGTTTTCTTCTACGGGAATAAGCCAACTCTGGCTTTGCGTCATTCTGGCAAAATACCAGCCAGGCATGTTTATAATAGGAAACCCTGTCGCCACAATGATGTAAGGCGCTGTCACACTTCCCCGCTCCGTATATGCCAGATTGGTTTCAAGGCTAATGACACGCGAATGCTCAAAGATTTTTACACCCTGACGCACTGCCAAATCCGCGATATACCGAAAGTAACGCACAGGATGCAGCGTGGCCATATTCCCGACCCTAAGAACGCCTTCCGCCGGAAAGGGGCACTGGGTGGCATGCGAAAATCCGGCAGCCAGACCTGCACGCTGCATGGCCTCCGCTTCCTTTTCAAGCAGTTTTGCCTGATCGGCCGAATCCGCGACAATCTGCGCTTCGCTTTCCTGCCAACCAGAGCCGGAGCCCTGTTGCCTTGCCATCTCACGCAGAGAATGGAGCGCCGCCATCTGCGTTTGGGCATAGGCGCTGGACAGCGCCGTTCCTCCCGTTTTTTCCAGGCGTGCGTAAGCGGGCGTTCCCGCCGCGCTTACAATGCCCGCGCAGCGGGAGGATGCGCCGCATAGCAGTTTATCCGCCTCAAGCAAGATAACTTGCAATCCGGCGCGGCATAGCCAAAACGCCGTTGTTAGCCCCGTCATTCCCCCGCCGACGACCACCGCGTCCGCTGTTCGCCTTCCGCGCAGGGCGGGAAATTCTGGTTCCTCTCTGTGCATCCAAAATGATTGCTGCATGACGCGGCCTCCAAGCTTGGTTTTTCCTAGCATAACCCGTTCTTTCATGGCGCATGCGTTCAGTGCCCGCGCTTGCCAATTTATGCATTCGCTGCTATCATAACGATGCGTGTTCATTTTCATTCCGAAAGCCGGGTGTTCCATGTGGCCAAAATCATCGTTACCTTCGGCGTACCTTCTGAGGGTTTTCGTGCGTTAAGCGGACATGAGCTTCACATTCCCCCCGCCGGAGAAAGCTTTTCACGTCAAGAACTTCTTTCTCTTCTTGGCGATGCGGACGCGGTGCTTGCGTGCACTGCACTTGACCGCGAGCTGATAGAGGCGGGCCGCAGGCTCAAGCTGATTGTGTGCTATGGCGCGGGATATGACAACATTGACGTACATGCGGCCACGGAGTGCGGCGTACCCGTTGCCAACACGCCCGATTCCGTAACCGCCCCAACCGCCGAGCTTGCGATAGCGCTCATGCTGTCGCTTGGCCGCAGAGTCGCGGAGCTGAACACCCGTATGCACAATACGGATCCTCAAACGCTGTTTGGAATGGGTAAGCACATGGGCTGCACGCTAGAGGGCTGCACGCTGGGCATTGTGGGCATGGGGCGTATCGGCGGCAAGGTGGCGGATATCGCCCATGCCCTGGGAATGCGGGTGCTCTACACCGCCCATGCGCCCAAAGCCGCGCGCGAGCCTCTGGGCGACCAATACGTGTCCCTGACACAGCTCATGACGGAAAGCGATTTTGTTTCGCTGCACTGTCCCCACACAGCGCAAACGCACAACCTGATTTCACGCGAAATGATCGCCCTTATGAAGCCCACCGCCTTTTTGATCAACACTGCGCGCGGGCCTGTCGTAGACGAGCAGGCCCTGGTTGAGGCGCTTCAACAACGCCGCATTGCCGGTGCGGCGCTGGATGTGTTTACCAGCGAGCCAGCCGTCAACCCGGCGCTGTGCCGGTTGGAAAACGTCATCCTTACGCCGCATATCGGCAGCAACACGCTCTATACGCGCAACCAAATGGCAGAGGCGGCAAGCGAGCGTATTTTGGATGCGCTCGCCGGACGCAGACCGCAAAATGTTGTTAACCCCCAAGTCTATGCCGGTTGATTTCCCGCTTGCAGGCAGCTCAAAAGCACAGCCCGCAGGCGCTTGTCAGCGGGTCATGTTGTTTTGCCGCGATAAGGAAGCGCGCTGCGTTCTTCATTCTCCCAGCGCGATAATATGCTTGTATTTTCCGCTTACAGGATTTGCATAGGGAAGCTCCTCCGATAGATAAATTTCGCCAGTCACGCCGTTTTGGTACAAATACGCTTCAACCGCTTGCTTTGCTTCCGCAAATCTTTCCTCTTTGCTGTCTGCTATCAGCCGTAGCTCCAAACGGTCACGCTCATGCTGAATAAGCTAAAAGCGCTCTATTCCATGTACTTCTTTCAAGATGGCATAAAGGGAGAGAGGCGCGATTCGAACGCCGTTCCCGAGTGACAAAATATCATCCGTTCTGCCTTCCAAAGTAAGCCACGGCCTGGAATTGCCACAAGCGCACGGTTCCTTGTGAAGAATGATTCTGTCCGTAATTGCAAAACGGATAATAGGACATATTCGATTTGCAAGGTTTGTAAGCAATACTTTGGAGGATTGGGTGCCAAAGGGAACGGGTGCATTGTTTTCATCCACAGCTTCTAATATGACCCAATCATCGTTTATATGAAAATGTTTTTCAGCGCATTCACAAGTCACCGTACCGCCTTCGGTACAGGAATAGTTTGTCTGCACATAGCAACCGAACGCTTTGGATAGAGCGTCCCGCACATCGTCATTCAGCTTTTCTTCGCCTGTCATAATGATGGCAGGGTGTTTCCGTAAATTTCCCTTTTCCTGCTCGGTTGCCAGCAGCTCCATTGCGGTAGGATAACTGCCGATCAGTGACAGCTGATACGCATTGAGCATAGCAACGATTTCAGCGGTCGTTTTGCGGACGTCAAAGGTTTTCATTTTCTTTTTCTTCCACGGCATTCTGCGAAGCTGGTATTTGGCGGAGCCGCTGGCGAGATAAAAGCCATTGCCGGCAAAAAGCGCAAGGGTTTTTCCGCCCCCTTTTAAAAACACCTTCATATCCTCTTTCCTTGCGAAGCTGCGTAAAACGCCGATGGCGAAGGAAACGTTGATCGCCGTGTCATCGTATAGAATGATACAGTGCGTACCCGTTGAGCCAGAGGTGTATAGACCAGATATTTTCCGTTTAACTTCTTTCCCACATTGGAAAGGTCCGACATAAAGCATTCGACGGCTTTCCTGGTGATAGACCGGTCTGTAAACCATTCGTCAAAGTGCTTCGCCATGGCTGACTTATTGGTTGTTGGAAGATCGGATAAGGCGCAGCCGCTGTCAATGCCTTGATATAGCTTTGCAAAATAAGGACTGTTTTTCTTCGCATAAGCGATTCGCTCGCGCAAACGGCTTTGATGTAATGCAAGCCGTTCCTGGTCGTTCATTTTGTCCGCCTTATAGGTTATTATATCTTCTATTCTACCATTTGTCGATGCACATATAACTGAGCTCATAAAATTCTTCTAATATTCGCTGCAATTCCCGAAATAGTAAAAGCACCTGTATCGCACTATGCCCATTGAATCGCTGCATGATAAAATAGCTTGCGTTTTCAACAAAGCGCTCAAAAATAAAATCTCGCAAATTGCAATAACAAGTTGGACATCCCGTGGTAGATAGCCTCGGCCGCGGATGGAGCCGCAGGCTCTGTCCGGGGCGAGGGTGCCGCAGCCGTCAGGTTGCGTAGACAGCATCCAGAAACGCTTCGAAGAGCTCCTCCGGGGTGCGGTATCCGAGTTTCCTTCGGGGA
>JALEIQ010000325.1 GCA_022769795.1 Clostridiales bacterium | reverse complement strand
TACCATCAAGAAGGAGGAAAGCTCCTCCGCCGGGGTGCGTAGAATCAAGGCTGTGATTGGCGCGCAGGCGGAATAAGCACGTTTGACTGGTTTTGTCGGGGCACCCGCGGGATGTGCTGCCCATTGGCGGCGCATCCTGCGGGTGCTTTTTGTATGTTTTGAACACAGGCTCGTCTAGCGTGCCTGAATGACGCATTCGGCCTGGGAGTACCGCCGCGAAAACTGGTATGCCTGCCACTCGGCGTCCGTGTAAAAGGCGGTGGAGGCCGCGCCGCAGAATCCAAGCGCGTCGCAATCCAGGGCCTGTAGCTTTTCCATCACCTTTGCCAGCACATCGCGGCGGTCGTACAGCTCGGTATCGCGGCCCAGGATCAGCTGTAGCTGTAGGGAATCGCCGCTGATGGTGACGCGCTTTTCGGCCTCGCGCAGCGCGCGCAGGGCCACCTGGGTTTCCTGGGCGGTCAAAAGGCCGCTGACACGTCCGTCGCTGGGGGCGGCGCTGCCAAGGTATTCAACGGGGTTGACGCTGGAATGCGGCAGCATGCCCGCGAGAATCTGCTCGGGCAGGAGGGCGTTGCTCCAGGGCTCGCCCACGGCAAAGGCGGGCGAGCCGCCTCCGCCGCTTGAGCCTCCCCCATCTCCGCCCCCGCCGCTTCCCCCGCCGGAGGAGGAACCTTCCTGCTGATCCTTCTGGGGCGAAAGCTGGGTATTGGCCGCGCAGATGCAGATGAGCGGGTCGCGCCGCCCGTCGCCAAGCTCGCGCACGCAGGCGGAAAGGGTGCTGTCCGGCAGCATGTCCTCCTGCTGAAGGCGCTCAAACAGCAGGTTCAGGTGTGTGCTCAAGCGCATGCCAAAATCCGGCTTTTGCGCGCTCATCACCTCAGCGGCGCTGCCAAGGGCGATCATCACATACGCATCGGGGCGCATGGTGGGCATCTCAAACAGGGTGCGCAAAAGTGGCCTCAGAGGCGTTGTGGCTGCCAGGTCGTAGCTGATAAGGCACAGCCGAAGCTGGCAAAAGTTGAGCGGATAGGGCGTGGAGGCGGCCAGCACAAGCAGCGCGCTATCCAGGGAATCGCCTGTGGCGGTAAGAATATCGTAGGAGGCGGTAGCCTGCCCGGCGCTGCTTTGCGGGGCCTGAATGCCCACCTGATACCGCCCGTCGTCATCCAAATCCACGCTCATGCAGATGGGATAAACCTGCCGTTCCAGATAGGAATAGCTGCACGCGCCCAGCGCGGGGCACAATAGCAGCAGAGCAACCAACAGGCAAAGGCGTTTCACGCCGCACTCCCCCCTTTTCCCGTGCGCTTGGCGGCAATGAGCATGCCCACGCCCGCCAGCAGGCTAAGCGCCGCGCGCCAGGGCAGCACCAGGCGCAGCGCGCCCAGTAGCTCGTCCGGCCATAGCAGCGAGGCGATTGTGCCCGGTAATAGCACAATCAACGAGGCGACGGGGCAGGGCAGCTTGGGCAGGGCGGCGCGCAGCAGCTTGTCGCCGCTGGTTACGCACCCGGCAAGCGCCAGCGGCAGCCAAATAAGCCACATCAGGCTGGAAAGCTCAAACAGCACAATGCTGCTGGAATGGCGCGCAAGGCCGGTGAGGCGCTCGCCAATGGTGAGCACGTCGCCGCTTTGCCAGGGGCGTACCAGCGCGTACCACAGCGCCCATAGCACGCCCGCCAGCCAGGGCAGAACGGCCCAAAAGGCGCTGCGGGGCGCGTCGCCGGGCAAGGGACGGCGCTTAGGCGCGCCGGGCATGCCGCACGGAGGCAGCACAAACAAAAGCCCCACGCCCCATAGGCTGCCCGCGCCCGAGAGCGCCGTCAGGGCTGTTTTGGAAATACCCTGCCCCCAGAAGGGCCATAGCCGCGCCCCTACGCCGTTGGCGCTCAAAAGCACCGTGGAAAGCAGGAACAGCGCCGCCAGCAGCCAGCGAAGGGCCACCGCGCCATAGGCCACCCCGTTTCGCCGGGAAAACACCACCGTGAGCAGGCACAGCGCTGCGGGTACAATTTCATCCGCGCGGAGAGGATATTCGGGAATGAGCTGCTGAATATGCCCGGCAATCACGCGCAGCAGGAACGCCGCGTCCGCCATGAGGCAGGGCAGCAGCGCAAGGCCAATCAGCGCGCCCGCGCGGGTTTGCATCGCAGGCGCGCCCGCGTTCCACAGGGCCCACAGCGCGGCAAGCGGCACAAGCAGCATCACAGCCGCCTGCCAGGTGGTTTGAACGGTTTGGTCGTAAGCGTAGAAGGTGATCCACAGCACCAGCTGCGCGCCAATCTGCAACGCGCCCAGGGTGCGATAGGCCCCCAGCATGGCGCGCGCGTTATAGCGCTGCGCCTCCGAGGGGCTGTGTACGGGCGTGCGCGTTTGGCGCGCGCGCCTGAACCAGGCGGTAATCATTCGCCACGCCCCCTTTTGTGCAGGCGGCGCATGCGGCCCTGCGCGCGCGGGCTGGCGTCCGGATTGGCCAGGTAGGCGCGCAGGCGCTGGCGAAACAGCGGCGCGCGGATAAGCAGATCAGGATTGCGGGGACGGGCGGGGCTGCGCGGGGCCAAATAGGGGCGGCCCAGGCTTTCCATCCCCGCGATGCGCGCCACAAGCAGCAAAAGCGTCAGGCATACGCCCGGCAACCCCATCAGCCCGCCCGCGATGAGCAATAGCATCTGCCCCATGCGGAAAGCAAAGCTGAGCGAATAGTTCGGCAGCGCGTAGCCGCCCAAGCCGCTGAGTGCCACCACGATAATCAGCAGCGGGCTCACCAGTCCCGCGTCCACTGCCGCGGTGCCCAGGATAAGCGCGCTCACCAGCCCGAAGGACGAGCCCATCAGCCCGGGGATGCGCGTACCTGCCTCGTTGATCAGGTTAAACACCGCCAGCATGAGCATGGCCTCGCCAAACAGGCTGATGGACACGATGGAACGGCTTTGGATGATATTGGTAAGCAGCGACATGGGCAGCGAGATGGGATGAAAGATGACCATGCTCACAAAAAGAGCTGGCAAAAGCAGCGCCACAGCCGCGCCCACCGCGCGGATGAGGCGCATAAAGGTGCCGTACTGCCAGCGCATATAGGTATCGTCCGGGGCGTGGAAAAGATGCCACAGGCCCATGGGCATGGCCAGGCAGCGCGGGCTGCCGTCCACAAGCAGCACGGCCTGGCCCTCCAGCAGGAAGCTCACCGCGCGGTCCGGTCTCTCGGAGGATACCACCTGCGGCAGGGGCGCGAAGGGGTCGTCCTCAATCAGCTGGGCCAGTACGCCGGAGGTGAGCACATAATCCAGCGCCGCGCCATCCAGGCGGCGTTCCAACTCCTCAAGCGTTTCCTGGGGGCATATCCCGTCCAGATAGCACACCGCCACCTGCGTGCTGATTTGCGTGCCCACCTCGCGGACCTTGCAAATAAGCTGCGGCGTGGGCAGCATCTTGTGCAACAGGGTGAGGTTATCGCGCAGGGGCTCGGTAAAGGCCTCGTGCGGGCCGATCACCACGCTTTCGGTCTGCGGAGTGCTAACGGCGCGGCGCACATAGCTGCGCATATCAATGAGCACGCTCTCATCCACCGTGTCCACAAGCAGCAGGCATTGCCCGCGCATCAGCTCCTGAAGGGCGGCGTGGGGCTCCTTTTCCGTTTTGACCTCGCTGGCTTCCAGCAGGCGGCGTGTAACCAGCTCCAGCGCCTGCCCACCGCTGGCCTCCATAGGCGCGCGCAGCAGCGGGCGCAGGATGAAATCCGCCATCTGCTCCCCGCTGGACATGCCCTCCACATAAAACAGGGCGCAGTCGCGGCCCAGGGCGGTAAATTCGCGGGTGACGATATCATCGTTTTTATCAAGGTTAAGCTGGGTTTCCATAAGCTCCAAATTGCGCTTCAGGCTGCGGGAAAACGTTGGCTGCATGGCTGACCTCCATCCATGGGGATGAAGGTAGTATGTATAAAAAAAGCGCCGCGTATGCGGCGCGCAGATAGCCTGGTTCGGATTCCGCCTGGCGGGAACAGGGGAAAGCGTCGAAAAAACGCGGGAATGGCACGTATGTACTGAAATCCGTCATACAGAAGGTACATATTCATACTCAAAGGGGCAAATCATTCCGCTTGTTTCTGCGTGCTGGATAGGGCGTTTTTTCATCTGTCAGGCCCGCTAAATAATCCATGCTGGTTTGCAAAGCCAGCGCTATGCGTTTACATTGTTCAAAGGTATAGTGGCGTTTGCCAGCTTCGATTTTTGAGTAATCGCTTTGGTCGATGCCGGTAAGTATCTGCATTTTCACCTGCGTATAACCACGCTCTTTGCGTAAGTCTTTCAACCTGCTCATATTTATCACCAACACAATTATGGCAAATTGACCTATTGACATTAGGGCGAAATTGACCTATTATTATAATGCTTTCTTCGATTCTGTTACATAAATTTCCGTTTTGCACAAACAATGATTCACAGAAAAGAGGGCTCTGCGAATGAAAAGGATTCTATGTATTCTATGTCTGCTGTGTTTCTGTTTGCTTCTGTGCTCCTGTTCTTCATCTTCCTCTGATTTATCAAACCCGCCTTCCTCAAGCGACGCTGCCCTTTCAGAGGATGATTTGGCGCAGGCCGGGGGAGTGGACATGAATAACCCGCCTTCCTCAGGCGACGCTGCGCTTTCAGAGGTTGATTTGGCGCAGGCTGGGAGCGCGGACATGAATAACCTGCCTTCCTCAGGCGACGCTGCGCTTTCAGAGGATGGGCTAGCACAGTCCGGGGGAGTGGACATAAATCAAGTGCGCTATTGTACACAAGGAGCTGATGAATATGCATTGGTTGTTGATGACAATTGCTATAAAATCGTGTCGACAGATGGCACGGTAGTATTATCCTTGGCAGATTACATCAGGCCCTTTACCCCTATCTATCATGGATTCTTTCTCGCATATACTCCGCAAGGCACGAGCTTAGTCAATATAAAGGGCGATACTATTCTTTCTCTGACTTCTTGGAATGAAGATTTCTTTCACTGGGATGAGAACAATCCTCTGGCGGATGGCCTTATACTAGCCATTCGAGTAACAGAATCCTATAGTGGCGTTACCTATGAATTTGGCACGCTAAATACGGCTGGAGAATGGATTGAGCCGATTTCAACGAGGCATCCTATGCTCGAATGCGGCCTTGAATTTGACTTACAAACTCCTGTTGAAGAACAAATCGCGTATGCCGGAGAGGGAATTTTTCTTTTCAAGCTTGGTCATAAAGCTTACAACGAAACAGAGCTTTTATATGGAATGTATGATGCGTACTCTAATAAAGCTTATCCCTGCCAAAGCAATATGATATCACTTACGATGGGATTACAATTCAAGAACGATCGTGCCATTCTTTTCTACAATCCATCATCATTTGCCCCTAGGTTAGAAGTATTGACGCGCAATGGATTTATGGACACTCCCGTAGAGTTACCTAGAGAAATGGCTGATTTTAAAATTGACAGCCGCACCGCTATCAATGAAGATTATTTCTTTACCTTGACGTACAACGATTACACCTGTACGCTCTGGAATCGAGATGGAAAAATGATAAAGAACTTTGAAGGATTGTCTATTTGGCCATACGATACCTTTGTGGACGGCCTTACGCCTGCTATTATCAGAAACGATCTGGGGACTTTGTATTTTACGCTGTTGCGTACAGACGGTTCCTTCTTGTTTGAACCTGTCAATATTCCTGATTATGCATATGAATGGCCTGCTGGTATCCTTGATATTGATTACAATGACAATATCCTTTATTTTGATGGCAAGTATACCCTTTTGCGCGGGGAAGATAACTACTATGTCTATGATGACAAAGGAGAGCAAGTCAACTCTTTCCCTCTGGACTGTTATTACGGCCCCTATCAAATTCTTGGACAAAACAATGGCGTATTCTGTATTAGACTAAAAAAAGGAGGGCAGTATGATTTTACAGCGGGTAGGTATGAAGTGGGTGTGTATGACTATATAACAGCCACCGAAAAACCGGCATATCAATAAAGAGGACATTAGCAATGAAGAAAAAACGTCTTTCTCTGATTTGGTTTCTTTTCCTCTGCTTTTTCTAACATCAGATATATCAATGCGGTCCTGGCTCGACAGGGTACTGCTATTTGTTTGCGGTTACTCCTGCTGCTCTCTCCAACAAGGATACTGGATTGAATCCCCCGCTGCGAGGCTGAATATAGCGGGTAGCTGATGCGTTTTTTACAAACAAGGATATTTTGCAACAGACTGGCGTTCGCCGGAATCGAGCCAGCGACCCCATTGATGAGAACATGTTTTTCGCTCCCGCCCCTCACTCCACCAAAAAGGGATCCTCCACGGCATGCGCGGGGGTGATAATCAGCTCGTAGCACAGCCTCATAATTTGGCGGCCCAGCATGCCCACGCCGTTATGCACGCTGCGGTTGTTGCAGCCGTTGGTAAGCATGACCACCCCTGTGCGGTCGGAAGGGTCAAAATAGGCGGCGCAGAGCATGCCGTTGGCCTTGCCGCCGTGGCCGTACATGGTGCGGCCCTCCACCTGATTGTCTGTGATAATGTTCATAAACAGGCCGTTGCCGCTTTCGCAGGCCACGCTGCCGCGGTAATTCTGCGGCGTGGTCATTTCACGCACGGCGCTTTCCTTGAGAATGCGCGCGTTTTGATACACCCCGCCGTCGCACAGGGCGATGAGCAGCTTGGCCAAATCCGGGGCGGAGATCACCAGCTTGCCCGCCGTGAGAAAATAGTGCGTTTCCGCGTCCGGCTGGGCGATGGCGGTGGGATCCTCCCTGAGCGCCTTGGCAAGCTGCCGCTGGGGCATCTCGTACATATCGGCCATGGGCGTATCCTTTGGAATAAGCGACGGCTGATAGGCGGCGGTGATGCCCAGCGGCGCAAAGACGTTTTCCTGCATATAGCTGTCCAGGGTTTGGCCGGAAAGCGCCTCAATGAGGCTGCCCGCCAGCCCGCCGCCAAAATTGGAATACACGCGCTCAAACCCCGGCTCCCGGTTCTTGTAAAAGGTGAACTGCGCCCTTTTGCCAAAAAGCTGGCTCAGGGAGCGCGGGCTGCCGTAAAGGGCCTCCTGATAGTCGCCGCTGTCGCGCAGGGAGGCGGTATGGGTCATGAGCTGGCGAAGGGTCACCGGCGTATCGGGATAGTCCGGATGGCGCACGGGATAGCCCAGCACGTCGCCCAGCTCGCTGTCCAGGGCAATGCCTTGGCTGTCCAAAAGCTGCATCAGGCCGATGTTGGCCACCATTTTGGAAATGCTGCCCACCTGAAAAACCGTACCGGCGGTGATGTCGGGGCCGCCCGGCCTGGCCTGCCCGTAGCAATGCACATAGGTGACCGCCCCGTTTTGAATAACGGCGATGCAGGCGCCCAGCGTATCGTAGCGCTTGAGCATTTCGTCCAGCTTCGCGCCGCTGTCGTCCCCGGCCTGGCCCAGGGAAACGCAAGGGAACAGCGCCGCAAGCAAACACGCAAGTATCACCGCGCAGCAAACGCGCTTCATGAATCACATACCCTCCCCCGCAAACCGTGCTTTCCAGTATTATACCGGGATTCCTGCCGCCAGGCAAGAGCCCGCTTGCGCGCGCCACCGGGCGCGTGCTACAATATTTGCGCTGATTTTTTACAAAGAAAGAGGGAGCGGAGCGTGTTTTGCTATGTTCACACCGTGCAGTATTATGAAACCGACAAAATGGGCGTAACGCACCATTCCAACTATATCCGCTGGATGGAGGAGGCGCGCGTGGCGCTTCTGGAAAGCCTGGGCATGGGATATGACAAGCTGGAGGCCATGGGCATTTTATCGCCGGTGACGGGCGTGGCGTGCGAATACCGCGCGCCCACCGCCTTCCGGGACGAGGTAACGGTTCGGGTGCGCATAGCCAAATACGACGGCGTGCACCTGAACGTGGGCTATGAAATGCTCCTGCCCGGGCGGGAACAGCCGGTGCTCACCGGCCAAAGCTCCCATGTGTTTTTGAACGCGAAGGGCGCTTTTGTGCGCATGAAGCGGGATTATCCCCAGGTAGACGCGCTTATGCGCGAGCTGGCGGCGCGGGATGCGTAAAACAGGCGCGGCCTTGCCCCAAAGCTGTCAAGAATTTACGAAATTCCTTTGTACAATGGGGTCATCCTATGATATAATGGTTCTGTCGCGTCATGGCGCGCCTTTGGCGTACCCAAAAGCGGGCAAATCGCGGCGGTAACACAAGGAGGACTTATATCTTGAAGAAAAACCAACGAGGAATGATGGGCTATGTGGTGCTGGTAGCCGCGTTTATCCTGATCGCCGTGGCGCTCAACGGCGGTTTGGGCCAAACGGTGAGCCGCCGCATCGAGTATCCCCAGCTATTAACCGCCATCCGTGAGGATAATGTAAAGGCAGTCGCCATCCGCGGCACGTCGCTGGTGGGCCTGTACCGCAACGGCAGCGTGGCCGACGCGGATTTTCCCGAGCGCGGGTACGATTTTGAAACCACCATCGGCTCGGACTTTATCGATACTGTGCGGCAGATGACCGCCACCCAGCAGGGCAAGGCGCTGGATGAAATCAGCGTAAACGACCTGCCCTTCACGGTGGAATACCGCGCGCCGGTTATAACCCCCTGGTATATGGAGTTTTTGCCCTTCCTTTTGATGATCGCGGTCACGTTTGGGCTGTGGTACTTTATCATGGCGCGCCAGGGCGGCGGCAACAGCAAGGTGATGAACTTTGGCAAAAGCCGCGCCCGGGTGAGCGATCCCTCCAAAAACCGCGTTACCTTTCAGGACGTGGCCGGAGCCAAGGAGGAAAAGGAGGAGCTTCAGGAAATGGTGGATTTCCTGAAGAACCCCAAGGCCTATACGGATATGGGCGCGCGCATTCCCAAGGGCGTGCTGCTGGTGGGCCCTCCGGGCACGGGCAAAACGCTTTTGGCCAAGGCCGTGGCAGGCGAGGCCAACGCCCCGTTCTTCTCCATTTCCGGCTCGGACTTTGTGGAGATGTTTGTGGGCGTGGGCGCAAGCCGCGTGCGCGATTTGTTTGACCAGGCCAAGAAGGCCGCGCCCGCCATCGTCTTTATTGACGAGATCGACGCGGTGGGCCGCCACCGCGGCGCGGGCCTGGGCGGCGGGCACGACGAGCGCGAGCAGACGCTTAACCAGCTCCTGGTGGAGATGGACGGCTTCTCCATGAACGAGGGCGTAATCGTGATGGCGGCAACCAACCGCCGCGATATTCTGGATCCCGCGCTTTTGCGCCCCGGCCGGTTTGACCGCCAGGTCACCGTCAACTACCCCGACCTGGAAGGCCGCGTGGAAATTTTAAAGGTGCACAGCCGCGGCAAGGCGCTGGGCAAGGACGTGGATTTGGAGAATATCGCCAAGCGCATGCCCTACTCCAGCGGCGCGGATTTGGAAAACGTGATGAACGAGGGCACGATTTTGGCCGTGCGCCGCAAAAAGAGCAAAATTGGCCAGCAGGAGCTTGTGGACGCGGTAAGCCGCGTGCAGATGGGGCCTGAAAAGCGCAGCCACAAGGTAACGCCGCGCGACCGCAAAACCACCGCCTATCATGAGGCGGGCCATGCGGTGATTGCAAACCTCCTGCCAGAGTGCGACGACGTGCATCTGGTAACCATCGTGCCGCGCGGCCAGGCGGGCGGCTACACCCTGAGCCTGCCCAACGAGGAAAACGATAATTACAGCCGCAAGGGCCTGCTGGGCATGGTAACCATGGCGCTGGGCGGAAACGCCGCCGAGCGGGTATCGCTTGAGGATATCTCCACCGGCGCCAGCAGCGATATCAAGCGCGCCACCGAGCTGTGCCGCCGCATGGTAACGCAGTGGGGCATGAGCGAGAAGATCGGCACCGTGTACCTGGGCAGCGACCAGGAGGTGTTCGTTGGCATGGAATTTGGCCAAA
The DNA here is from genome assembly GCA_022769795.1 of Clostridiales bacterium. Lineage (GTDB taxonomy): Bacteria > Bacillota > Clostridia > Christensenellales > Aristaeellaceae > Limiplasma. The sequence continues at coordinate 7,965 of JALEIQ010000325.1, read as the reverse complement.
GCCGCGAATACAGCGAGCAGAGCGCCGCCGCTATCGACGCGGAGGTAAAAAGCCTGCTGGACGCCTGCTACAAGCGCGCGTGCGATCTGCTTACCCAGCACAAGGATAAGCTGATTGCCGTAGCGGAGGCGCTGCTTGAGCGCGACACGCTCAACCGCACGGAATTTGAGGCCGTGATGCGCGGGGAAGCCCTACCGCCCATGACCGAGGCTGAAAAGATGCAGCCCGCGCCGGACGCGCAGAATGATCCCACGCCCGCGCCCGAAACCGACGGCGCGCACGCCGCGGGCTTTGCGGCCCCTCAGCAGCCGGACACGCACGAGAACGAACCCTTTATCGACCCCGACGATGCGGAGTAACGCCCGCATACCGCCAGATTCGGGCCCGGCGCGCGCGCTGAGCGCGGGCCGGGCCGATTTGCACCTGCACAGCATCTTTTCCGACGGGCTGAAAACGCCCGAGGAGCTATGCGCCATGGCGCGGCGGCTGGGCCTGCGCAGCCTGGCCTTAACGGATCACGACACCACCGGCGGCCTTGAGCGCATGGCGCGCGCGGCTTCGGCCCCATGCGCGCAGGGCGAGCCCCTCACGTTCATCCCCGGCGTGGAGGTAAGCTCCGGCAAGGGAGGCCGCGTGCATGTGCTGGGCTATGGCGCGGATACGCGCAACGCGGCGCTGACCGCCTTTTTACGCAAAAGCGCGGCCGACCGGCGCGAGCGGGCGCAGCGGATGCTCGCTTTGCTGGAGGAGGAGGGCATACGCCTTTCCCCCGAGGCGCGCACGGCGCTGGACAGGCCCGCGGTGGGCCGCGCGCATATCGCCCGCGCTTTGGTAAACGAAGGCTTTGTGCCTACGGTGAAGCATGCCTTTGACCGTTACCTGGGTGAGGGCTGCCGCGCCTATGTGCCAAGGCCGCTCATGCCCACCGGCGAGGCCGTGGCGCAGCTTCGCGCCATGGGGCTTGTGCCGGTTCTGGCCCATCCCATGCGGATGGGGCTTGAGGATACGGCGCTGTATGCGCTGGTGAAGGAGCTCAAGGCGCGTGGCCTTATGGGCATAGAGGCGTTTCATCCTTCGGCGGGCAGGCGGCACGCGCAGGCGCTGGCCCGGATGGCCCAAAGCGAGGGGCTGCTTGTAACCGGCGGCAGCGATTATCACGGCGACGCGGATACGCAAGCGCGCATAGGGCGGTTTCCGCCCGGCTGGCGCAACATGGATGAGGATATTGAGGCCCTTTTGAACGCGATCGAACACACCCAATCACGCTAAAGGAGCTGTGATGATGTACAACCAGGGTTATCGCCCGCAGCCACAGCAGCAGGGCACGCAGTATGGACAAAACTGGTATGCGCCCGCGCCCAAAGCGGCGCAGCCGGCGCAAGCCCGTTCGCGGGCCACGGAAGGAGGCAACCGGAGCGGCGGCGGGAAAAACGGTGCTTCGCGGCGGCCAAAGCCTCGCAAAAAGCGCAGCCTGAAATGGCAGCTTGTGAAAACGCTGTTGGTGCTGGCTTTGCTGGGCGGCGCGATAGCCGCCGGGTACATTTGGAAAACGCAGAGCGATATCAAGCCCTATATGAGCGTTTTTGCGGAGAACGTAAGCGTGGACGGCATTGATCTAAGCGGCAAAACCTGGGCTGAGGGCAGCCAGCTGGTATGGGATCAGGTAAACCAAAAGCAAAACAGCTGGTATGTGCGCCTGTGTTACGGCGCGGGCCAGTACAAGGAGATCACCGCGCAGACGCTGGGCATTTCCTTTGATCCCACAGCGGCTTTGAGCCAGGCCTGGGCAGTGGGCCATGACGTGGACGCGAACAACCGCAAGGATATCTTTGCCCTGCGGGACGAAATTGAGCGCGCCAAAACCACCTCCAACACGTTCTCCAGCGCGCAGCAAAGCGCCGATACCACCCAGATCGATATGATTTTGCAAGCGGCGCAGAACGCGGCGTACCGTTCGCCCACGGACGCGTACCTCATCAGCTTTAACCCTGATGACAGCGCGAACCCCTTCACCTATCAGCAGGAGGTATACGGGCAGGAGCTGGACATTACCGCCGTGCGTGAGCGCATTCTGGAAATGGTGAACAACCTGGAAAGCGGAGAGGTGCTTCTGGAGCCTACCCCCATAGCGCCCAATGTGACGGTGGCGGATCTTGCCAAGACGGTGGAGCTGCGCTGCCGCGCGGTAACGCCTATCTCCAGCTCTTCTACCGAGGATCGCACGGAGAATATCCGCATTGCGTTTTCAAAAATCAACGGAATGAGCCTGGCGGATGGGAAAAAGTTCAGCTTCAACAACACCGTCGGTAGGCGCACCCTTGACAACGGCTTCCTTCCCGCGATTGAATACGCCTACGGCTATGAAACCTGGGGCATTGGCGGCGGCGTGTGCCAGGCCAGCAGCACGGTATACCTGGCCGCGGTGCAGGGCGGCATGACGATTCTCAACCGCGAGCCGCACTCCAAGGAGGTAAGCTATACCGAGCTTGGCAAGGACGCTACCGTAAGTGATACCCGCGGCCGCGAGATTGACTTTACCTTCCGCAACAACTCTGGCGGAACGGTTTATCTGGCCGCGCACGTGATTTCCAGCCCCAGCAACAAAAAAAAGCTGATGTGCGAGGTGCGCCTGTACGGCCCGTCCCTCAACGGCGCGACGTATGAGCTGGTGACCGAAACCGTAGAAACCATTCCCAAGCCCGAGGAGCCCACCATAACCAACGACAAGAACGCCAACTATGTAACATACGTGGACGAAACCAAAACCATCAAGGGCCATGACGGCTATGTGGTGGAGGCCTATCTGGTTACGCGCGTGAACGGTGTGGAAACCGAACGCAGCAAGGTAAGCACGGATACCTATCCCGCAAAGGCGGATACGGTGTATGTGGGCGTAACGCAACGCGAAGGTGTTTAACATTGAAAACGACGCTTGGATGCATCCGCAGGGCGGATGAGGACTTTGGCATGATTCAGCCCGGCGACCGCGTGGCCGTGGGCGTAAGCGGCGGCAAGGACAGCCTGCTCCTTCTCTATGCGCTGAGCCTGTACCGCTATGTGCGGCATCATGACTTTACGCTTCAGGCCATTATGCTCACCTCCGGCAAGGAAAAGCCGGACACATCGGCCATTGAGGCGCTATGCGGGCAGCTGGATGTGCCCATCGTCATCCGCCATACGGAAATCTATCAAATTTTGTTTGAGTGGCGCAAGGAGGACAACCCCTGCGCCCTGTGCGCCAAGATGCGCCGCGGCATGCTGTGCGACATGAGCAAGGATCTTGGCTGCAACAAGCTGGCGCTGGGCCATCACCGCGAGGACGCGCTGGAAACCCTGATGATGAGCGTCATCTTTGAGGGCAGGCTGCACACCTTCCATCCCTGCACCTATATGAGCCGCAGCGACCTTACGTTGATCCGGCCCATGATCTATTTGCCCGAGAAGCACTGCATTCACATGCAAAAGGAGCTCAACCTGCCGGTGCTTAAAAACCCGTGCCCGGCGGACGGGCACACCAAGCGCCAGGAAATGAAGGAGCTGCTATCCAGCCTGGCCAGGCGCTACCCCAACGTGCAGGAAATGATGCTGGGAGCGCTGAAAAACGTAGATCAATACGCGCTTTGGGAAAAAGAAAAAAAGCCCGGCGCATGAGCGTGCGCGGGAGGCTCCGCGTCGCAGCGCGCGCAGGAGGCTCCGCCTCCCACACCCTCCGCCTAAGGGCTTCGCCCTTAGGAATCCCTTCTTTGCCCGCGCTTTGCGCGGGCAATTCGCGGGGTGCAGGGGGCTCAGCCCCCTGCTGGGGTCCAGGGGCGGATCCCCTGGCTCGTCGTCAATCCGTCAGCTTTCGGAAGCCCTCGCCCAGCACCTCGTGCGCATCGCTGATGAACACGAAGGCGCTTTGATCCGCGAGGCGCACAATGGCCTTCAGGCGGCCAACCTCCTGCGCGCTTACCACGCACAGCAGCACCGGGCGCTCCTGCCCGCTGTAGCCGCCCTCGGCGCGCAGCACCGTTACGCCGCGGTTCAGTTCCGCCATCAGAGCCTGCTTAACCGCCTCATGCTGGGTGGAAATCACATAGCAGGCTTTTTCGCGCGTGAGGCCATCCATCACCGCGTCAATGAGCTTGCTGGAGCCATAAAGCGAGATGAAGGCGTACAGCGCGTATTCCACCTGAATGAAAAAACCGGCCAGCGCTACCACGCAGCAGTCAATCAGCATCAGAATCGCGCCCACCGAAATATGCTGAAAGCGGCTATGAACCATGCGGGCAACCATATCGGTGCCGCCGGTGGTTGCGCCGCCGCGCAAAATCAGACCCAGGCCCGCGCCCAGCAATACGCCGCCAAACACAGCCCCCAGCAGCGGGGTTTGCGTCATGGCCGGAAAGGGCAGAACGTCAATCAGCAGGGAGAAGCACACCGTGGCGATGAGCGAACGCAGCACAAAGATGCGCCCCATGGCCCGATAGCCGATTAAAAACAGGGGAACGTTCATCGCCAGGCTTGTGATACCCACGGGCAGATGGAACAGGTAGTTGATTACCGTGGCAAGGCCCGTAAGCCCGCCCGGGGCGATGTGGTTGGGCACCAGAAACAGCGGATACGCCGCCGCGCCCACCAGGCAGCCCAGCAGAATCTGCACATAGGCCGATACGCGCTCATTTTTTAGCAATATTTTTTTCATGGGTATCTCCTGCATTTGGACGGCTCCCAGCGGGAGCCGGCCTATCCTTTTGCTATTGTGCCTGGTTTTCCATCGACATATCCAAAGAGATCCGCAGCGCCTGCTCCACGCGGCGCATGCTTTCAGGCTCCAGCGCGCCGATACGCCTGAACAGGCGGGTCTTTTCCAGGGTGCGCACCTGCTCGCACAGCACGGTGGATTCACGCCACAGCCCGCCTTCCCCGCGCGCAACGCGCACATGCGTGGGCAGCGCCGGTTTGCCGGAGCTGCCCGTAAGCGGCACGGCAATGACCGTGGGCGCATGCAGGTTTCCCAAATCGTTTTGAATAATGACTACCGGCCTGCGCCCGCCCTGCTCGCTGCCAATGACGGGATCCAGCTCGGCCATATATAAGTCGCCTCGTTTCACGGTTCTTTCACGCTCCGAGCGGCGCTTCTTGCTTATGGTATCACGAAGCGTGCAAAAAGTAAAATGCTTTTCCCCCGCTTCACGCCGCCCATACTCATTCTATGCCGACGCCAGGGGTTGGGTGTGGCTCGGGCCGCGCTACCAATATCTTGTGCTTGCGTTTTCGAACATATGTTCTTATAATAGAGAAAGAACATATGTTCTCATATGCGGATATGGGGAGGAAGGCGCGTGAGCAGGGTCATTTTACATGCCGATCTCAACAACTTTTACGCCTCTGTGGCGTGCGTGGACAGGCCGGAGCTGCGGGAGGTGCCCGTGGCCGTGTGCGGCGATCCTGGCAAGCGCCACGGTATTGTACTGGCCAAAAACATGCCGGCCAAGCGCCAGGGTGTGCGCACGGGGCAGGTGATCTGGCAGGCGCGCCAGCTATGCCCCAACCTGCAAACCATCGCCCCGGACTTTGACGAGGTGCTTCGCCTGAGCGGCGTGATTCGGAGCATTTTTTGCCGCTATACCAACCGCGTGCAACCCTTCGGCGTGGACGAGGCCTGGCTGGATGTGAGCGGCCCAGATATGAGCATCGCCCAGGGGGAGCGCATCGCTAACCATATGCGCCATGCTGTGCGCGAGGAAACGGGGCTCACGCTGAGCGTGGGCGTAAGCGATAACCGCGTGTTTGCCAAGCTGGGCAGCGATTTGAAAAAGCCGGACGCGGTGAGCGTGATCTGCGATCAAAACCGCGCCTCCGTGCTTGACCCGCTTCCTGTAGGCGATCTGCTGTTCATCGGTCCGGCCACCGTGCGCAAGCTTAACGCCGTGGGCGTCTATACGGTTGGGCAGCTTGCCCAGACGGACCCAATGGTGCTCAAGGGACTGCTTGGAAAAACGGGGCTTATGCTCAGCGGTTTTGCCCACGGCAACGACGCGGCCGCCATGCTGGAAACCGGCGCGCGCCCAACGGTGAAAAGCGTGGGGAACTCCGTGACCGCCGCTCATGATATTCTTACCGAGCAGGACGCGCGCATCACCCTTGTGGGCCTATGCGAAAGCGTGGCCTCACGCCTGCGTAAGCACGGGCTATGCGGGCGCGTTGTGGAGTTGAGCATGCGCGACGGCGCGCTTGCCACCTCCACGCGCCAGGCCACGCTGGATTTTACCACGGATTGCAGCTACGATATTTTCGACGCGGCGTTTGGCCTGCTCATGCAGCATTGGGACGGCAAAACGCCCCTGCGCTCCATGGGCGTGTGCGTGAGCCGCCTGTGCGCCGCGGGTTGCGCGGTGCAGATGTCCTTCCTGCCGGAGGATGCGCGCCGCCAGCGCAACGCGGCGCTGGATCGCGCCGTGGATGATATCCGCAGGCGTTACGGCCACAACGCCATCCAGCGCGCGCTTATGCTCAGCGACCACCGCCTTGGCTCAATCAACCCGGAAAAGGAGCATGTGCTGTGCCCCGAGCCATATTTCCGTTAGGTTCTGGCCATGGCGTAGTCCTCGATACGTTCAATCTCCGCGCCCAGGGTGCGCAGCTTTTCGGGCAAATCCTGATAGCCGCGCTCAATATGCCCCGCAGGATCCTGAAGGATGGTTTCGCCCATGGCGAGCATACCGGCCAGCATCAGGGCCGCGCCTGCGCGCAGGTCAGTACTTTTTACCACGCCACCCTCAAGCGGCACGCCGCCCTCCACCAGGGCCACGTTATTTTCCACGCGGATGCGCGCGCCCAGGCGGCACAGCTCGGAAACGTGCATGAAGCGGTTTTCAAACACGGTTTCGTTCAGCAGGCTGGTGCCGTGGCAGCGCAGGGCCACCACCGTCATGGGGGCCTGCATGTCGGTGGGAAAACCCGGGTAGGCTAAGGTACGTACCTCAAACGGCGACAGGGCGCTGCCGCTCAGGCGGATTCCCGCCGGGGTTTCGCGGATGCCAACGCCGGTTTCCGCCAGCTTAAACAGCAGCGAGCGCAGGTGGTCGGCGCACGCGCCGCGCACCAGCACGCTGCCTTCCGTAATGGCGGCGGCGCACAACAGCGTGCCTGCCTCCACCCTGTCCGGAATGGGCTGATACACCGCGCCGTGCAGGCGCTCCACGCCCACAATGGTTACCGTGCCCGTGCCCGCGCCGCTGATGCGCGCGCCCATCTGATTGAGGCAATTTGCCAAATCTATGATTTCGGGCTCCTTGGCCGCGTTTTCAAGCGTTGTGCAGCCATGGGCCAGGGTGGCGGCCATCATCAGGTTTTCCGTTGCGCCCACGCTGGGCAAATCCAGGTATACGCGCGTGCCGGTGAGCCGCCCGCTGAGCTGGCGCATGCCGCCCAGCGGATGCACCTGCGCGCCCAGCGCCTGAAAGCCCTTGATATGCAGGTCGATGGGCCGCTGGCCGATGGCGCAGCCGCCCGGAAGTCCCACGCACGCGCTGCCGGTGCGCGCCAGGATTGGGCCCAAAATCAGGATGCTGGCGCGCAGCTTGCGCATCTGCTCCTCATGCCCGGGGCTTTGCGGCTGCATGGCGCACACGGAGATATCCGTGCCGCTGCGGCTGACCTCCGCACCGCAATCGCGCAGTATCTTTACCAGCGTATCCACATCGGTGATGCGCGGCACCTGCCGGATGATGAGCGGATCCTCCGTTAAAAGCCCCGCCGCCAGCAGCGGCAGCACCGCGTTTTTGGCGGAGCTTACCTCCACCTCGCCGCTAAGCCTGGGCGTGTGCTTAATCAAATAGCTTGCCACGGCCAGATCACCTCGTTTAGCGCGGTGCGCCGCCCATGGTTGGTTTGCCAAAGCTGTGCCATGTTCATTCCCTCCCGTCGCGCTCATTTTGGCCGCCGCGCGCCGCCGCCATGTTGCGTGGAAACGTTTTTCAG
>JALEIQ010000277.1 GCA_022769795.1 Clostridiales bacterium | reverse complement strand
GGCCCCCACCCTCGCGCACGCTTAAAAACGCCGCGCGGAAAAAGTCCGTAAGCTCGTTTGCGTCCTTCAAGTAGTTCAGACCGTCGTTGGTGCACAGCACCGCGTCCATGGAGCGGTGCAGGTGCAGGGCGCGCATATCCTGCTTTACAAAGGGAATCATCGCGCCGCTTTTGCGCGCCTTCTGCGAAGCCTCAAACAGCATATCCGGCGAGATATCCACCCCCGTCATCTGGTAGCCCATCTGGCTGAGGGCGATGGTGATGCTGCCGGTGCCGCAGGCGCATTCACATACCTTGCCGCGCACAATGCCGTAGCGCTCCATGAGCATGTGGTAAAAACGCGCCCAGGCGTGATAGTCCACGTCGGCCATCAGCCGGTCGTAGACGGATGCAAAAGCGGTGTACATGCGTAAATTCGACTCCTTTACAGGTGGCGTTTCTTCTGTCCAATCAGGCCGCCGATGCGCCCGGTTTCCTTGGCGGTCAGGCCCGCCCAACCCACCTGGCGCACGCGATCCAAAAGCCCCAGCTCCCGCGCCAGCTCATACTTCATGCGCTCCTCGCGGCTTAAAGCGCTCAGCGCGCCGCGGCGCAGGGCCCCGGTAAGCAGCTCGTCCTTTTTGCCCATGCGTTTCGCTCCCTTCCTTCTTTTCTGGTAGGGTGCGACAAACGGGCCTTGCTCATGCGCCCGGCTCCGCGGGCTGATCTTCGTCCTCATCCTCGTCGTCCGTTTCGGTATACAGGCCGCGGCCAATCTGCGCGCCCTCCACGTTGGGGTTGATGTAGCGGTCAAACATGGCGTTGGCATAGCTGGCGCCCACAAAACGGCTCAGGCCGAAGCCCACAACCACATAGTACAAAAGCAGCGCGATCAGTGCATATTGCATATAGGGCGTAAACAACGCCACCGCCGCGCAGATGGCCGCGGGCAGCAGGCTCAGAAGCTTCAGCCCCGCCGTCATGGGCAGGCGGCCGATGGTCATGATCACGCTGTTGCGCACCAGGTCGCGGTAGCGCAGGCGGTAGGTCACCATCTGCGGATACATATACATCAGCGAGCACATCCAGACAATCACCACGGTGATGCAAATCACCTCCGGCACGATAAACAGCATATTCTGCGCCGCCTGCCCGCCGTAGAAGGCCACGCTCACGTACAAAACCAGCGGCATCAGGCCGGTGATGAAGCTGGTGAGCAGCGCCTGCTTCCAGTTGCCCTTCACAGCCTCCCAAAAATCCGACCAGATGAAGGCATGCTCGTCCCGGGCCCAGTTGCGGGTGATGTAGGCCACGCCCGCCGTAAAGGGGCCGGTGACGGCAAGGGCGGGCACCAGCAGGAGAAGTGTTTGCAAAGCGAGGCCCTTGAGCGCCTCGTTAAAGCTGAGGGATAGCTGGGCCAGTGCCTCGGCGGTCATCTCCCCCGCCTCCATCTGGGCCTGCGCGTCCGCCAGGTTTACCACGCCGGAATACCACAAAAGAATCCCGCGCCCAATCACATAAATCACGGGCAACCATGCCACCGCGTACATCAAATTCAGCCTGATCAGCGCCGAAAAACGCACGCGCAGCATTTCCCAAAACAATTGCCACCGGGTTTGCGGCAAATCCTCCGGCGTATAATCGCCCTTCCCGCTCTTGCCGTAATAGTACCGGTTCATCATTTTTCCAAACATGCGGCTTACCTCCATTCGCATGGGTATACAGTTTGTATTATAGCATAAGTGCGGCAAAAAGAAAAACCATTGCGCTTACTCCAAAAAATACCCCAAAAATACCGTCCTTGCGTGGACAAACGCCAAAACCTGTTGTATATTTGGTGCGGTGCGCCCGCGCCTGGGCGCGGCAAACAGGAGGGAATGTTTTCCATGAATCGTTCTTTACGGGCCAATCTGCTTCTAACGCTCACCGCGCTTATCTGGGGCGTGGCGTTCGTGGCGCAGGATGTGGCCGCAAACCGCCTGGGGCCTTTTTCGTTCAACGGGCTGCGCATGGCGCTGGCCGCGCTAGCGCTTGTTCCCGTGGTGCTGGTGATGGAACGCCGCGTCCAGGCCGCCCATACGGCGGATGAAAAGGGTTCCGGCGCGGGCGTGCCCATTGCGCGCATGTCCGCCACCCAGCGCAAAACGCTGCTGGCCGGAGGTCTGTGCTGCGGCGTGATGCTCACGCTTGGCTCGGTGTTCCAGCAGCTGGGCATCTCGATGGGCACGGGCGCGGGCAAGGCAGGGTTCATCACGGCGTTATACATTGTGCTGGTGCCGCTGATCGGCCTGTTTACGCGCAAGCGGGTCAGGCGGCTGGTATGGGTTGCCGTGGCGTTGAGCGCCGTGGGCCTGTACCTGCTGTGCGTCAAGGGCGGCTTTTCCATAGACCCCGGCGACGGCATGCTCATGCTGTGCGCGCTGTGCTTTTCGGGGCACATTCTGGTTGTGGACTTTTTCAGCCGGAAAACGGACTGCGTAAAGATGAGCTGCATCCAGTTCGCGGTGGTATCCGTCCTGTGCCTGCTTGGCGCGGCATGCACCGAACAGCTTACCTGGCAGGCCGTGCGCGAATGCGCCGTACCCATCCTTTATGCCGGCGTGATGAGCGGAGCGATGGGCTACACCCTGCAAATTGTGGCCCAAAAGGACACTGACCCAACCATCGCCTCGCTGCTGATGTCCCTGGAAAGCGTGTTTGCGGTGCTGGCGGGATGGATCATCCTGGGCGACAGGCTCAGCGCGCGCGAGTTGCTGGGCTGCCTGTTCATGATGGCCGCCATCGTGCTGGCGCAGTTGCCCGGGGAAAGCGCCTCCCGCCGCAAAACAAAAACCGCCAACGGTTGACAAGTATTTGGCAACTCTTTATAATAGGTACGTTGGAAACATCCGTCTGTTTGTCGTGCTTAAAAGCAGGCAGGCGGTTCTTTCAAAACATAATACACTGTGTAGGAGGGAAACCCAATGGCAACTAAGATGACCGTTGACGGCAATACTGCCGTAGGCCACGTTGCGTATGCATTCAGCGACGTGGCTGCCATTTACCCCATCACCCCTTCTTCCCCTATGGCGGAGGTTGTGGATGAGTGGGCGGCCCGCGGTACGAAGAACCTGTTCGGCCAGACCGTTCATGTAAGCGAAATGCAGTCCGAGGCCGGCGCGGCCGGCGCCGTGCATGGCAGCTTGGCGGCTGGTGCGCTCACCACCACCTTCACCGCCAGCCAGGGCCTGCTGCTGATGATCCCCAATATGTACAAAATCTCTGGCGAGCTGCTGCCCTGCGTGTTCCACGTAAGCGCGCGCGCCCTGGCCGCTCATGCGCTGAGCATCTTTGGCGATCATGCCGACGTTATGGCCTGCCGCCAGACCGGTTTTGCGATGCTGGCGTCCAACAGCGTTCAGGAGGCCATGGATCTGGCCCTGGTCGCTCACCTGAGCACGCTGGAAAGCAGCGTCCCCTTCCTGCATTTCTTCGACGGCTTCCGCACCAGCCACGAGGTACAGAAGATCGACGCCATCGATTATAAGGACATCGAGCCCCTCGTTCCCTGGGACAAGGTAAAGGCCTTCCGCGAGCGCGCGCTCAACCCCGAGCATCCGCACCAGGCCGGCACCGCCCAGAACCCCGACATCTACTTCCAGAACCGTGAGGCGGCCAACAAGTACTACAACGCCACCCCCGCCATCGTGGAAGAGATCATGAAGAAGGTCAGCGCGCTGGTTGGCCGTGAGTACAAGCTGTTCAACTACGTTGGCGCTCCCGATGCCGATAAGGTCATCATCGCCATGGGCAGCGGCTGCGAAACCATCGAGGAAACCATCAACTACCTCAACAAGAAGGGCGAGAAGCTGGGCCTGGTGAAGGTTCACCTCTACCGCCCCCTCAGCGCCGAGCATCTGCTGGCCGCCATTCCCGCGACCTGTAAGAAGATCGCCGTGCTGGACCGCACCAAGGAGCCCGGCTCTCTGGGCGAGCCTCTTTACGAGGATGTGTGCTCCGTGCTCTACGAGGCGGGCCGCAATGACGTGAAGGTTGTGGGCGGCCGTTACGGCCTGGGCTCCAAGGAGTTCAATCCCACCATGGTCAAGGCCGTGTACGACAACCTG
>JALEIQ010000275.1 GCA_022769795.1 Clostridiales bacterium | reverse complement strand
TTTGGGGCGGAGCCCCAAGCTCCCGCGCCGCAGCGCCGTTCCAAGCGAGCAACGCGCCAGCCCGCCTGGGCTGGCGCTGCGGCTTTTTGCGTATCGATGAGGTTTATTGACAGGCTGTTGTCCGCGCATCGCGCGGGCAATTTTGGGGTGCAGGGGACGAAGTCCCCTGCCGGGGTCCAGGGGCAGCGCCCCTGGCCTGGCCTAGCGCGATGCTGGCTCAGCCCAGCGGGCGGGCGGTATTCTTTTTTGAAGGGCGCAGATGTGAAAGCACGGTGGCAGCCATGCCCACGATCAGGAAAAGATAGTAGGTCATAAAGCGCCACACCAGCAGCGCCAGGCCGATGGTACCGGTGGTGAACAGCCCGCGGTAGAAGATGAGAAAGCCGCCCTCCTGCGCGCCGCTGGCCCCGGGCAGGGGCGTATAGCTGGCGCTCAAAAACAGCAGGAAGGAGATTGTGAGCAGGTGAAACCAGGGCGTGCCGCTTTCGCCAAAGGCGCGATACACGCATAGAATGACCGACATCAGCCCCATCACGCTCAGGGCGGACAGGCCAAGCTGAATAAGCACCTGCTTAGGATGGCGCGTAAGGCGCAGAAAGCTGGCGTGGTAGGTATCCAGCGTGGTGTGAATGTGCAGCATGGTAACATCAGGCTGCTTAATCAGGCGCAGCTTATGCCCCGCGCGCACCAGGAAGCCCGCGACGCGCTGCACCAGCGGCCTGTGAAAGGCTATCAGCAGGATGAGCGGGATGGCGGCAAAGTTGACGCACCAGCCCACTACCACCAGCCAGCGCACGCCCGCAAGCTGAAGGTTCACAAAGTCTATATTCAAAATCCACAGCACGGAGGCCAAAAGCACCACCATGAGCTGGTTGCAGATAAACTTCATGGAAATGCCGGAGGTGCCTATGCCAATGGGCACGCCGTGCTTGTTCATATAATAAATCTGCATGGGCTGGCCGCCACTTGCCCCGGGGGTAATGTTGCCGTAATAGAAGCCCATCAGCGAGATAAATAGCGTGGTACGGAAGTGAATGCCGTAATTTTGTTTACAAAGGAAATAATGGTATCCCAGTGCGTCAAACAGCAGATAGGCGAACCAGCATCCGGCGGAAGCCGCCAGCCAGTAGGGGTTGAGCGTAAAAAGCGCCTCCCAAGCGTTTTCCAGGTCGCTGTTGCCAAAGGCGATCACCAGCACCAGCGCCATGGTACCCGCGATGAACAGGAAGTTGAGCAGCTTGCGAAGACCTGGTTTCATGCGGGTCTCCTTTCGCCACTCCGGTCGATAAGGCGCTGATAGCGCGCAAGCACGCGCTGCATAAGCTGATTCCAGGGAATGGGGATGGTATCGCGGGCGCGCACGCCTGCCGCAGCGGCGGTGGGAAGCGCGTCCACGATGCCGTCCGCGATGGATTCCACGGTGTTTTCACACAGGAAGCCGTTTTCGCCATGGGTAACGCCCTCGGCGGCGCAGGTATCCCGCACCAGCAGTGCTGGCGTGCCCATGGCCGCCGCCTCACGCACAACCATGGGAGCGTTATCGTATATGGAGGGGAACACCAGCAGATCGGCCCGGCGGTACAGCGACAGGGTGTTTTCCCGCTCGCCGATAAAGCCGGTGAACAGCACGCGATCCTCCAAAAGGAGCGATGCGCACAACGCCTTTAAGCTGGCAAGGTCCTGCCCCGCGCCCACCATGAGCAGCTGAAAATCCATGCCCCGGTCGCGCAGCAGGGCGCAGGCGCGCAAAATAGAGGGCGTGTTTTTCTTTACGTCCATCTGGCCCACAAAGATAAGCGTGGGCACGTTTTCCCGCAGGGGGTAGCGCGCGAGCGCGCGGGCGTAGGCTTCCTCGCTCACGGACTGAGGGTCGGTGCCGTTGGGCATGCACACGATCTCGCCCCGGTAGCCGTAGTCACGCAGCACACCGGCGGTGCGCTCGTTCACGGCCCATACCTCGTCGCAGGTGTTGTAGAAGGAAACCACGTATTTCAGCCCCAGCCGCGAAAGCGCGCGGGAATGCGTGGCGCGGTAAAAGTCATCGTAATATTTGCTGTGAAAGGTTGCCACAAGCGGTATGCCGCGCGTGCGGGCGATGCGCCGTGCGGCGCGTCCGGCCAAAAAGGGCGTGTGGGCGTGCACCAGGTCAAACGGGATGGCCCGAACCGCGCGGCGGTAGGCGCGGCTTAGGCCGGGCACGCCGACGCGGTAGGGCTCGCCGGGAATGCCGGCGCCGGCATACAGCAGGGTTTCGCAGCCGGGGGTCGCGGTGTTCGCGATATCGCGCGGGGCCACGTACAGGCAGCGGTGTCCCATGGCGGAAAGGGTTTGGCAATAGGCGAGCATCACCCTGCCGACGCCGTCCAGCGCGGGCGGATAGGTTTCGCAAAATTGGCCGATAATCATGCGGGCCTCCTAAAAAGCAGATGGCAACCAGGTTATTATATCATGCCGGGCAAGGTTTTGAAAGCGGTGCGGCAGTATGTAACAGGTTTCTACTTTTTTTCTACATAAGCGGCGGGTTGCGCGGCGCAACAGGCTGCTGTATACTGGAAATGGCGCATTTCTATGCAAGGAGGAGCAAACGCTTTATGGCCAATATTCAGGATCATGCCCGCCGGACGGGCGGCCTGCCGCTTGGGGAAAAGCCGTTCGACGCTTTGGACGGCCTGATTTTGACGCAGCTGGTCTATATGCCCATGGAGGGCCTGATGGATGATGAGGCCGCGCGCCCCACCGTGGCGCAGGCGTGGGCTTTTTTGAAGGAGCATGTGGATTATGAGGCGCTGGACGTTTTTCAGCAAAAGCGCTACCGCCTGTTTGAAAGCTGCGCCGGGCTGGAGCGCTATGCCGGGTGGCGCATGCGCGATTATGTGAACGAGATTGACGCGCAAAGGGAAATGCAGTTTTGCGCATGCACATGGGAGCTTCCCGACGGGCGGCGCTATGTGGCCTTCCGCGGCACCGATTTGACCATTGCCGGGTGGAAAGAGGATTTGAACATGTCCTTTATGACGGTGCCCTCGCAGCAGAAAGCGGCGGCTTACGTTGAGCGCGCGGCGCGCAAGGCGGGCGCGCTTATGCTGGGCGGGCACAGCAAGGGCGGCAATCTGGCCGTGTATGCCGGGGCCTGCGCGGCGGAAACGGCGCAAAGACGCATCGAGAGGGTATATAGCTTCGACGGCCCGGGCGTGGACGAAAGCACGCTTCACAGCGAGGGCTACGGGCGCATAAGCCCGCGAATTGAAAGCTACATTCCCCAAAGCAGCGTGGTAGGCATGCTGCTGCACTACCATCCCGTGTACACGGTGGTAAAATCCACGGCGCTGGGCATTTTGCAGCATGACGCGATGACCTGGCAGATTGAGGACGGGGCCTTCGTAACCCAAAACGGCCTGGACATGAGCGGCAAGATTACCGACGAGGCCATTCACGCCTGGCTACAGGGTATGGACATGGAGCGCCGCCGCCTGCTGGTGGACACGCTTTATCAGGTGGTGGACGCGGCCCAGGCCGAGCTGGTGACCGACCTGATTGATGACTGGCGCGAGAGCGCCGCGCGCATATTGGAGGCCATCCGCGAGCTTGACCCCAAAGTGAAGCGCGATGTGCGCAGGATGATACATTCGCTGTTTTCCAGCGGGGCCAGCGAGGTGGTGCGGCAGGTGCTGCCGAACCTGGCGGAGCTGGCAAAGCCTTTGAAGGATGCGGCAAAAGAATAGAGGCGCGCAAGGCGCCAAACCAACAGCGGCCCGGCGGAGAAAGCGCCGGGCCGCTGTTTAGTGGTATTTGGCAAAGGTATCGACGGTTTGTTGAACACACGAGCGCTGATCGGGCTGAAGGGTGCGATAACGGGAGAGCATATCCGCCTCCTGGGCGTTTAGCTGAAAGGCTTTTGTGGGCATGATGGGTTCGCGCACCTCCGTATGGCCTATCAGGTAGTCTACCGAAGTGTTGAAATAATCGGCGATGCGGATAAGAATGGCGATTTCGGGTTCTATGTTTTGCGTTTCATATTTATGAATAGAAGGCTGAGTAACAAAAATCGCGTCCGCAAGCTGCTGTTGGCTGATGCCGCGCTCCATTCGCAGCGCCTTTAGGTTTTTGACCATGCCAACACCTCCTGGTTCTTAAGTTTAACAACCTGACAGAATAGAGTGAAATTCTCTAAAGTTATTATTCGCAAATTGCAATAACAAGTTGGACATCCCGTGGTAGATAGCCTCGGCCGCGGATGGAGCCGCAGGCTCTGTCCGGGGCGAGGGTGCCGCAGCCGTCAGGTTGCGTAGACAGCATCCAGAAACGCTTCGAAGAGCTCCT
>JALEIQ010000320.1 GCA_022769795.1 Clostridiales bacterium | reverse complement strand
TGCTGTCGTTTGTACAAATGCGGTAAATATCCATTTTGCCGCTGCCTTCCAGAAGGTTCCCATCTTTATCCAAAAACAGATAGGACGCCCGAACGCTGGAGGTGCCACCAAATACGTTCTCTCCTCTTTTATGCGGAATCTTTATGGTGAACGTTTGAGCGCCCGAATTATAATCAAACCAACTTTCGCCAAAGGGAGGATTGCCAAACTCATCCACAGCTTTGACCTGAACCGTGCCGTCCGGTACCTGAATGATCGTTTGAATGTTGGTGAAGCCAACCTTCTGAGCCTTGTCTTTATCTACCCAATAAGTAACTTTTCCATTTTCTACTTTTCTTTCAATGCCCTCTTGTTCTCCCGACGGCTCTTGAACCCATTCAGCAGGAATGGTTATGGGTTCCACATTCACGCTGCCCGGTGCGGTAAAGTTCAGTCGCAAATCCATCTTTTCCGCATACATGGGCTTTCTGTTAGCATCGTACCAAAGAACGACCGCCTTCATGGTGTAAGGCTCATAAAAGGTCAGCAGCTTTTTGGCCTCCACATAATGACGGTAATTCAGCGTAAAATCGCCGTTCTCAGACCCTGCTGCCGGCCAGTGCCAGGCGGTTTCGTCATTTTCATAATCATCCGCCATGACCTTAAGCTCGGCAAGCAGCTGTGCCTCCGTTATGTATGTGTCGCCGCCGTATACCAGCAGCTTGGTTACCGCTCCCGTGGGCGGCTCAATGTTATACAGCAGGCCCATATCATCCGATGTGGCGCCAAAAGTAATAACCTGAGCCCAATTGGTTTGTTCCTTATCCACAGTCAGGGTAAAGCTGCCGTTTTGTCCGGTAATATCGGCCTTTAATCCCGGCAAAGCGCACAGCTGAATCCGATCAGCCGTATCAATCGTCCGTATCTCCCAATCCTCCGCCAGCGCGGCCTGCACGCCCAGCAGCATACCCAATACCAGGAAAAGCAACCATTTCTTACGCATATTGTCCTCCCGCACAAATCCATTCCGGAAAGCCATTTTTTAAATGGATGGATGCAACAAGTATACCCCCCTCCGCATCCAAATGTCAACCGTTTTTTACATTTTTTGAAAAGCTTTTATTGAAAATAACGAAAGCGCTCTTATTTTTGCACACAAAAACCCCCTTCTTCCGTCCCATTTGGTTTGGAAGAAGGGGGGAAACGCCTATCATAGCCGCAAGAGCGCAAGCCTACGCGCCTACGGTTCTATTTTTGCAAAAGTCCCTCCGCCATGGGCTTTACATTCTGGCTAAGATTTCCGCTTTCTTTTGGCTGAATTCCTCATCGGTCAGCACTCCCTGCTCTTTGAGCTTTGCCAGCTTTTCAAGAGCCGAAAGGCCGTCTGTGGCGGCTGTGTTAGCTGATGTTGCAGACGCAGCGGTCTGCGTTTCTTTTGCTGCATCTTCCTCATAGGGAGAACCATCTGCCGGTTGCAAGGAGCCCGTGCAAAGCATAACCAAATCAATCAGCCACCAGATACCAAAACCGCCTGCCGTCAGCAGTTTTACAACACCCAGGCCCGTATAGCCCAGATAGAAGCGGTCAGTTCTTTCCCATAATCATAAAAAAATAGAATAGAACGTACTTGTATATTCTTAATAAATCAACAGGTATCCCAAAATTAGATTGCATTGTTTAAAAAAAGTATAATCTATGTAAAGTCAAAGCATATTGTCTAACAGATGGAGGTATAGTGCAATATGGAACAATGCCATTTTAGAAGTGGTCTCTTCCTCACATAGCATATTAAACAACCATTTTTAATTTCACATTTTTGCAAAAAGAGCTTTTTGTAAATAGCCTTTATTATGTTGAGATTCTATTTTCTCAAAGAACCAGACTTTTTTATTATAAATCTATCTAACCTGGCAAGAATGACACCTGTTAGCTCATCAAATGACTCTTCTAGATCAAAGGTCAATTTTCCAAAAATAAATATTTTATCGTCCGGTTTAAGGAAACGAATAAACCTGTTAAAAAATGTTTTTTTAGCATATAAATATTTCTGACTGTTGCCAGAAACAACTCTAATCCCTTCCGTATTTGGATGTGGAATACTATGCACAGAGATTTCATAACACATTCTTCCATAAAGAGTCGACGAAGTCTCGCGAATTGAAGATGCTATCTGTAAGGTATCCGTTATCGGAAATACAAGTTCATGCAAATGTTTATCATAATACGGAGTTTTTTTTAAATACTTTTCTGCTCTCCATTCAGCTTTATTACGTCCATCAACTGAAAAATCATGTTTTTCTTTGATAGTATTATACTCTTGTTCAATTTTCGAATATAACCTATATGCTTCCTGAATTGTCACTTCACTTCTCCCCTTTTTATCGTCAAAAACCACCCAAAGCTTATGAGAAATTGTAAAGAGCCAAGCTTCACAAATTCCCCCTATCTCTTCGTTTAAATGAAGAAATAGGGGGAAAACGCCTATCGTAGCCGCAAGAGCGCAAGCCTACGCGCCTACGGTTCTATTTTTTTGCATTTTGCCTGCCTGACGGAACGCTTTTCATCAGCCCAGTTCGGCGAAGTACTTGATGGTGCGGACCATCTGGCTGGTGTAGCTGTTCTCGTTGTCGTACCAGGACACAACCTGCACCTGATAGGTGTCGTCGTCGATTTTGGCAACCATGGTCTGGGTGGCGTCGAACAGGGAGCCGTACTTCATGCCGATCACGTCGGAGGACACGATGGGCTCGGTGTTGTAACCAAAGCTGGCGGAAGCCTGAGCCTTCATGGCGGCGTTGATGGAATCAACGGTCACGTCCTTGCCCTTCACAACAGCCACCAGGATGGTGGTGGAGCCGGTGCATACGGGCACGCGCTGGGCGGAGCCGATCAGCTTGCCGTTCAGTTCGGGGATAACCAGACCGATGGCCTTGGCGGCGCCGGTGGAGTTGGGCACGATGTTCTGAGCGCCGGCACGGGCACGACGCAGGTCGCCCTTGCGGTGGGGGCCGTCCAGAATCATCTGGTCGCCGGTGTAGGCATGCACGGTGGTCATGATGCCGCTAACGATGGGATACGCATCGTTCAGAGCCTTGGTCATGGGGGCCAGGCAGTTGGTGGTGCAGGAAGCGGCGGAGATGATCTTGTCTTCCTTGGTCAGGGTCTTTTCGTTTACGCTGTAAACGATGGTGGGCAGATCCTTGCCGGCGGGGGCGGAGATAACAACCTTCTTGGCGCCAGCCTTCAGGTGAGCTTCGCTCTTTTCCTTGCTGCAATAGAAGCCGGTGCACTCCAGCACAACGTCCACATCCAGCTTGCCCCAGGGGCAGTTGGCGGCGTCCTTCTCGGCGTAGATCTTAATTTCCTTGCCGTCCACGATGATGGAATCATCGGTGGCCTCTACGGTGTGAACGTTCTCACCGATGTGGCCGCAGTAGGAGCCCTGAGCGGTATCGTACTTCAGCAGGTGCGCAAGCATCTTGGGGCTGGTCAGATCGTTGATAGCGACCACTTCGTAGCCCTCGGCGCCAAACATCTGACGGAAAGCCAGACGGCCGATGCGGCCAAAACCGTTAATAGCAACTTTCACCATTGGCGGGTACCTCCTAAAAGTCATTGTTGTTTCCCAACTGTTATTTTACCAAAAATGGGTCATATTTTGCAATAGGCAACGCTGAAAGTTTGTGAAATAATTTGCAAACTGTCCCTACGCCAGCAAAAGCCCCGTTCCCGCCACCAACAGCAAAAGCCCAGCCAGCGCCCGGCGGCCCAGCCGTTCCTTCAGCGCAATACGGCTGAAGGCGACGGTTATCACAATGCTCAGCTTATCCAGCGGCACAACCACGCTGGCCGGGCCCTCCTGAAGCGCGCGGTAGTAGCATAGCCAGCTCATCCCCGTCGCCACGCCGGAAAGGAGCAGAAAGCGCAAATCCCCGCGGTCTACTTTCTTTAGCTGCTCACGCTTGCCGCCTATCGCCACCATGCCCCAGGCCATTATCAGCACCACCGTGGTGCGCAGCGCGGTAGCCAGGTCGCTCGGCACGTTTTCAATGCCTATTTTCGCCAATATGGCCGTCATAGCCGCAAACAGGGCCGAAAGCGCGGCGTACGCTAGCCAGCCTGCGCTCCCGGAGGGTCTGTGCGCCTCCCCCTGCGCAGGCTGAAGCATCATAAGCGTGCCCAGGCCAATCAGCAGAATGCACAGACCCTTGAGCCAGGTAAGGTGCTCGCCCAGCAGCGCCCACGCCAGTAGCATGGTAAGCACCGTGGAGCTTTTATCCACCGCCGCCACCCGGCTTACCGGCCCCAGCTTGAGCGCATGGAAATAGCACAGCCAGGAGCCGCCTGTGCAGAACCCGGAAAGCGCAAGAAACACATAGGCGCGCGCAGGCAGGCCCGATAGCCGCGGGCAAAGCCCCTCCATCCATGCCAGCAGCCAGGCAAACGCCAGCACCACCGTGGTGCGGATGGCCGTTGCCACGGTGGAATCCATGCTGCGCACGCTCATTTTGCTCAAAATGGCCGTAAGCCCCGCAAACAGCGCGGATAACAGCGCCATAACAACCCACATTGCCTTTGCCTCCTTCTAACCGCGGCAGGGAGTCGCGCCTCGCGTGTCGAACCTATGATGCATTCCATGCAAAGGATGTGCCTCATGAACGTTTCCCAGCTAGCCGCGCGGCTTCGCGCCCAGCTCGCGCTTATGCGCTGTCCCCAGTGCGGGGCGGCCTTCTCGCTGCCCGCGCAAAGCATGGTTTGCCAAAACGGCCATTGCTTTGATTTAAGCCGTCGCGGGTATGTAAACCTCGCCCCCGCCCATAGCCAGGCGGCGGATAAATATGGCGCGCAGCTGTTTGAAAGCCGCGCGCGGCTCTTTCAGGACGGCTTCTATGTGCCTGTTGTGGACGCCATATGCGGCATGCTTGCGGCCCGCTTCGGCGACGCGCCCTTTACCCTGGCCGACGCTGGCTGTGGCGAAGGGTATTACGCCCGCGCCATCGCGCAGCACTTTCCAAACGCCACGGTCATCGGCCTGGATTTGAACCGGGACGCGATCACGCAGGCGGCGCGCACCCCCAGCCGGGTTCGTTGGTTTGTGGCGGATGTGAAGCGACTGCCGCTTGGCGGCGGCACGCTGGATGCGCTCCTTGACGTGCTCACCCCCGCCGATTACAGCGAGTTTGCCCGCGTGCTCAAGCCGGACGGCGCGTTTATCAAGGTGATCCCCGGCGCGGATTACCTGTGCGAGGTGCGCGCCGCCGTAGCCGCGTATCTACGAAACGGGGACGGCTATTCCAACGCCTCCGTGCGGGAGCATCTGCTTGCGCACGCGCAGATTGTATCCGAGGCGGACGTGCATGTTACGCGCCCACTCACGCCTGAGCAGTCGCAGGCCTTTGCGCGCATGACGCCCATGACCTTTTCCGTACCCGGCGAAGCGCTCGCAAAGCTATCGCTTTGCCAAATCACCATCCACATGCAGGCGCTGTGCTGCCGGTTTTCATAAGGCAAAGGGAGCCTACGCGGCAGCATGCCCGCGAAGGCTCCCTTTTTGAAGCGCTCCGTCTTATTTCTTTTTGAAAAAGCTGTCGTTTTCCAGCATGCTCTTGTGCTTGTTCAGCAGGGCAAGCAGGCCGTCCTTATATTCGGCGGCGCT
This sequence comes from Clostridiales bacterium, assembly GCA_022769795.1. Lineage (GTDB taxonomy): Bacteria > Bacillota > Clostridia > Christensenellales > Aristaeellaceae > Limiplasma. Next base: position 1,251 of record JALEIQ010000320.1, on the reverse strand, counting down.
TTTACGCAGCGTTTCCAGCTCGCCGCTCAACGCGGTTTTCTCGTTCTGCGCGTCGTCCACGATCTGGCTGGCCTTTTCCTGGGCTTCCTTTACGATGTTCTCGGCCTTGTTTTTGGCGTTCTCCACGGCCTCGTCCGCCAGGCGCTGGGCGCTTAACAGAATGCTCTCAAGGGTTTCGCTGGTGCGCGCCACGGGGGCCTCCGCACGGGCCACGGGCTGCGGCGCGGGCTTCACGGCCTCGCGGGCGGCCTCCGCCTCCGCGCGGGCCTGCTGGAGCTCCGCTTCCAGGCGGTCAATATGCTCCTGCATATTGGTCATCTCGTCGCAGATTTCATCCAAAAACTGATCCACGTCGTTGCGGTCGTATCCGCCGCCCTTGAGTGCAAACTCTTTGTCGTAGATATCGTCGATCGTCAATGCCATGGGAATTCTCCTTTCGTCTATGGGTTAATGCTTTCGGCTTTCGCCGTATCGTATCAGCAAAACCGGCAGGCGGCCTTTCCTGGTGGGAGCGCCTATCTCCTCTACCATCAGGCGGCCATAGCCTCGCGTGGAAATCGCGGCGCCCTGTTTTACGCGCGCGTCCGCGCGAATCGTAGGCACATGGCACAGCTTGACCCGCCCGGCGGCAATCAGCTCCGCCGCGTTTGCGCGCGACAGGCCGAAGCCCTCGCTCAACACCGCGTCCAACCGCATGCTGGATACGGTGCCGCGCAACTCCGCACCCTTGGGCGGCTCCAGCCTGGGCAATTCATCTAGCACGGAAACCCGCAGCTTCGTGCGGCCCGCGCTGTCCAGCACGGCGGCGATATGCTCTGCCATGCGCTGCTGCGCAAACAGGTAGGCCCGCTCCTGCAAAACCACAATATCGCCCACGCATTCCCGCTTGACGCCCAGTCCCATCACCGCGCCCAGCACATCCCTGTGCCCGGGCGCGCTTTGATGCGGCCACTCAAGCAGCAGCGCCGCGATGGGAAAGGGCTCCTCCCACTCGCCCGCAAAGCAGGCCACGCAGCGTTCCGCGCCCTCATAGCCGCCCTCCAGCAACACGTCAACCCGCTGCCTTTGCGCGGCAATCCGGGCCAAATCCGCCTCCGCCGGGGATAAAAAGCCGGTAAAGCAAGGCGCGCCTGTACGTTGGGCGCGCGCCGCCAGCTCCTCAAGCCGCTTGGCCGCTTGCGCCGCATCCTCCTCGCCGCGCATCAGCGAAGAATCCGCCTAAGCAGGTTCAATACCCACATCAGGATATCA
>JALEIQ010000318.1 GCA_022769795.1 Clostridiales bacterium | reverse complement strand
ACAACCTCGCCCGCCGCGATTTGCCCGATGATCTCTGGGGATAGCTTTCGAATAACCGCCATAGCTTCTCCTTTGCTTACAGCCTGCGCGCCTTTTCGCGCAGCCTAAACAGGATATTCAGCGCATCCATAGGCGTGATGGAGAGCACGTCCAGGTTTTGCAGCTCCTCAATCAGGTCGTCCTGCGCCAAATGGAACAGGTCGGTCTGCTTGGCCTCCTTCTTGCGCTTTTCCAAAATGTTGGAGGAAATGGTTTCCTGATTGATATCGCTTACCTCAAGCCGTGCCTGGATTTCATGCGCGCGCGCCACAACCGGCGCGGGCACGCCCGCAAGCCGTGCCACATGCACGCCATAGCTTTTATCGGCCCCGCCCGGCATGATTTTACGCAGGAAGATTACATCCTCCCCGTGCTCCATTACGGAAATGCAGTAATTCTTCACTCCGGGGAAGCGGCCCTCAAGCTCGCTCAACTCGTGATAATGCGTGGCAAAAAGCGTTTTGGCGCCCAACTTTTTCTTATCCAGAAGGTACTCCACAACCGCCCACGCGATGGCCAGGCCGTCAAACGTGCTGGTGCCGCGGCCAATCTCATCCAGCACCACAAGCGATTTTTCCGTGGCGGAGCGCAAAATAGAGGCCGTTTCGCTCATTTCCACCATAAAGGTGCTCTGACCTCCGGCCAAATCATCCGAGGCGCCGATGCGGGTAAAGATGCGGTCGCAAAGGCTGATATCCGCCTCGCGCGCGGGTACAAAGCTGCCTATATGCGCCATAAGCGTAATTAGCGCCACCTGCCGCATATAGGTACTCTTGCCCGCCATATTGGGCCCGGTAATGATGAGCATGCGGTTTTCATCCGTATCCATTCCAACATCGTTGGGCACAAACGGCGTGTCCGTTACGGTGCGCTCCACAATGGGATGCCGGCCCTCTACAATTCTAAGCTCGCCGGTTTGGTTCATATGCGGCTTTACATAGTCGTTTTCACGTGCGACCGTAGCCAGCGACAGCAGCGCGTCCGCCGTTTTTAATCCCAGCGCATTTTGCTGGATTGCGGCGATCTCGGCCGCTATGGCGCTCCTTACCTCTGCAAACAGCGTGCTTTCCAGGGTAAGCGCCATCTGCTGGGCGTTCACAATCTTGCGCTCGATCTCCTGTAGCTCCGGCGTTACATAGCGCTCCGCGTTTGCCAGGGTCTGCCTTCTGGTATAGCGCAGCGGCACAAGGTCCAGATTGCTCTTGGTAACCTCAATATAATAACCAAATACCCTGTTGTACTGAATGCGGAGGTTCTTGATGCCCGTTTCCTGACGTTCGGCAGCCTCCATATCCAAAATCCACTGCTTGCCGTTAACGGCGGCCTCACGGTATTCATCAAGCTCCTGATGATATCCCGCGCGAATAACGCCGCCGTCCCCCATGGTGATCGGAGCGTCGGGATCGATGGCGCGTTCCAACAAATCGCATAGGCTGTCCAGCGGGGCCAGCGTATGCCCCAAGGCCTGGATAGGCACGCTGTCAAAGCCCGACAGCAGCTCCTTCACCGGCGCAACCGCACGCAGAGAGCGCAGCAGCGCCAGGCAATCGCGCGCCGTGAGGCTATTGTAGCTGATTTTGCCCAAGAGCCGTTCCATATCGGATACATTTTCCAGCGCCTGCCCAATTTCCTCGGCGGAAAGAAAATTGTTTTTTAGCGCCTCCACCGCATCCAGGCGGGCCTGAATGCGGCCCATATCAATCATGGGATTTTCCACCCAGCTGCGCAAAAGCCTTGCTCCCATGGCCGTATGGGTTTTATCCAGAAGCCATAGAAGCGAGCCGCGCCTTTCCCCCGTTCGCAGGCTTTCCACCAGTTCCAGGTTTCTGCGGGTCATGCGGTCCAGGAACATGGTATCCGCGCCCTGATAGATACTTAGCTGAGTGATATGGGAAAGCGCGTTTTTTTGCGTATCGTTCAAATAGCTCAATAGCGCACCTGCGGCGATAAAGCGCTTGTCGCGCTCGTCCAGGCCGAGCGAGGAAAGGCTTTGCACATGGAAATGTTCCAGAAGCGCGCGCTCTGCATTTCTTTTCTGGAAGGCCTTTTCCGGCAGCACGGAACGGCTGGTATCCTCGCTGAGGTGCGGTTCAAGCTTTTCCATGCTGTTGGTAACAATCTCATGAGGACGGATGCGCATCAGCTCGTCCCTTAACGTGCGCTCTGCATCCGGCAGCAGGTGGGCCACCAGTTCGCCCGTGCTCACGTCGGCATAGGCAAGAGCGGCGGCCTTGCCCACAAAAGCCACGCAAAGCACATAGCTTGCGCTCTTTTCATCCAGCTGGGTGGGGTCAACCACCGTGCCGGGGGTAACGATGCGTATAACGTCGCGTTCCACAAGGCCCTTGCTCAGGGCGGGATCGGTGAGCTGTTCGCAGACCGCTACCTTATGCCCCTTTTCAATCAGCTTTGCAATGTATGTATTCGCAGCGTGATAGGGCACGCCGCACATGGGCGCACGCTCCTCAAGGCCGCAGTCCTTCCCAGTCAGCGTAAGCTCCAGTTCCTTGGACACGAGCTTTGCGTCATCAAAAAACATTTCATAAAAATCGCCTAAGCGGAAAAAGAGAATGCAATCCTTATGCTTCTCCTTTACGTCCAGGTACTGCTGCATCATGGGGGTCAATGCCACGAAGCCTGCTCCTTTCGTATGTCAAGTTCCAACCTGCCGCGCTAGGCGGTTCAGGAAGCGCGCTTATTCCTCAATGGTGATGGCCGCAGCCGCCGCAGCTTTCGCACGAGCCGCTGCAGCCGTGCTCCTCCTCATCGTTTTCTCCGGTCACAACATATTTGATGATGCTGTTTACCTTTTTCATCATCTCTGAAAAGTTCTCGTTGGTTTTACGCATGCGCGAGATGATTTCGTTTTCATCGATGGCATGCTCCACGTTTTCAAGCTCCTCCCCCGCCTTGGCCAGCGCGCCGTGATCCATGTTGGCGTCCGCAAGGAGGCGTTCCACATTCTGGCGCTTTTCGCTGTACGCCGCGATTAGCTGGGTCGCCTTTTCATCCTTCATGGCAGCCTGCTCTGCCAGCCGCATAGCAATGTATTCCTCGCTTTCCAAAATGGCTTCCGCCAGCAGTTCCGCCTGATTGAGCACCTTTTCCATATTTCGATCACCTTTCTGTTCTTTCCCCGCGAAGCGTGTTTACAGCCGCGGACGTAATGGTAACGGGAATAATTTTGCCGGTGTCGCCGGCCGTGCCGTCCAGGGTAATGGTAATGTTGCGTGTGCCCTTGCCGGATATCTGGTTTGGATCGCGCTTGGACGGGCCTTCGATCAGCACCTGCTCTTTGGAGCCGATCATGCTTTGATGCACGCGGGCCGTGGACGCTTCCACCTCACGAATCAGCTTTTCAATGCGCCGGGTGGATTCCGCCTCCGGGATGCGTCCCTCCATACGGGCCGCCTGGGTACCCTCGCGCGGCGAATAAATAAAGGTAAACGCCGCGTCGTACCCCACTTCCCGCACCAGCGAACAGGTGTCCTCAAACTGGCTTTCCGTTTCGCCCGGAAAGCTTACGATCAGGTCTGTGGTAAGCCCAATTTCAGGCACGGCGGCACGCAGCTTTTCCACCTTGCGCATGTAATCCTCGCGCGTATAACGCCGGTTCATCAAGCGCAGAATTTCGTCATTGCCGCTTTGCACGGGCAGGTGCAAATGGTTGCAGATATGCCTGCAATCCGCCATGGCCTCAATCAGCTCGTCGCTTAAATCCTTGGGATGCGAGGTCATGAAGCGAAGCCTTGGCACGCCCATCGCATCCAGCTCGCGCAGAAGCTTTGGGAAGGTTTCTCCCGTGCCGTTGCCATAGCTGTTTACATTTTGCCCAAGCAGCATGATTTCCTTCACGCCGCTTTTGAGCAACCCTTCCGCCTCGGTAAGGATATCCGCCATTTTGCGGGAGCGTTCCCTTCCGCGCACATAGGGCACAATGCAGTAGGAGCAAAAATTATCGCAGCCGTACATAATGGTGATATAGGCCTGATAGGGGTTCAAGCGCTTTACAGGCAAGCCTTCGGCAATCAGGGTTTCCTGATCCGTTACGCTTACAACCCGGTTCTTTTGCGTAAGCAGATTGTAAAGCAAAGACGGCAGGCAATGCAGGTTATGCGTGCCGAACGCAAGATCTATAAAGCGATATTGCTTTAGAATGCGTTCAGCCATCTGCGGCTGCTGCACCATGCAGCCGCATACGCCTATCAACAGCTCGGGCTTGTCCTTTTTCAGCTCCTTGAGCCAGGTAACGTTGCCCAAAGCGCGCCGCTCGGCGTTGTCGCGCACGCAGCAGGTGTTAAAGAGCACAAAATCCGCGTCGCGACGGTCGCTCGCCTCGGTCATACCCATTTGGGTCAGGATGCCCGCAAGCTTTTCGCTGTCGTGCGCGTTCATCTGGCAGCCATAGGTTACGATATGAAAGGATTTGGGGCGCTGGGGCAATTCCAGAATTTTTTGGATGGCGCTTTCCTGCTCAAGCCGCTCCGCCTCGGTTACATAAACAGGTTCGTGTCGCACAGTTCTTTCCTTTCCGTCACGTCATAGCCGCCTGACGCGGCCTGTTTCATTGCAGGCTTCACAGCGAGTGGTTAAAGCGTCCCGAAGGGTATCGCGGGTGCGCTTGCGCGTCATTTCCAAAAGGCCCAGGTTCGTAAAGCCGTGAATCACCGTTTTCACCCTGTCGTCGCTCACGCAGGCCTCCATGACCTTGCTTACCATGGCGCGCTCCTCGCCGCTGGCCATATCGATAAAATCCACAAGAAGAATACCGCTTAGATTTCGAAGGCGTATCTGCCGCGCGATCTCCGGTACGGCCGCAAGGTTTTCCGTAAGCGCCAGGCTTTGCCCGTCCCGGGCCAAGACCATTCTTCCGCTGTTGACGTCAATGGTTTGCAAGGCCTCGCGCTCGTCAATCACCAGGGAACCGCCTTCGGTCAGTTCGATGCGTCTGTCAAGTCCTCGCTTTAGCTGCTCCTCAATGCGCGCGCCACGCCAGGCCGCCTCAAACTCAATCGCCGTTAGCGTCTGCCAGGCGACGCCCTCCGGGATGCTTGCGGGGCGCGAAACGTTGCTTTCTACGGCGATATCATGCCTGGCGCTGTAATCCCGGATGAGCACCTCCAGCATGCTGGGCTCTGCAAACAGCATTTGCGGCGCTTTGGCGTACTGAGCGCTTTGAGCAATCCGTTTCCAGCGCTCCCAAAGCGCTTCCGCCTCGTCCTTCACCTGAGCGGGCGACGCGAACAGCGCCGCATGCCGCACAATCAGCCCGAAGCGGTCGTCCGCAATTTCCCCGCCAAGACGTTTGGCCGCCTCGCGCTCCGCCGCGCTGGCAATTCGTTTGCTCAGGCCGATAAAGCGATTGTTGGGCATGAGCAGCACGTATTGCCCGGGAAGCGAAATGTCCCGCGTCAAAAACGCACCCTTTCCGCCCTTGGGATCCTTCTTTACCTGCACCAGCACATCCTGGCCGCTCAGCAGCGGCGTTCCGTGCACGGTACGGTGAAAGCTTTCTCCCTCGCGCAACGGTAGAAAGCCGTTTTGCGGCAGGCCCAGCTTAACAAAAGCGGCTTTTACGTCCGGCAGAACGCGCTCAACCCTTCCCAGGAAAATTGCGCCCATCAGGCTCTCGGCGCTGGCCTCGTCCTGATAGAACTCAAGCAGCCTGCTTTCCTCTAGCAACGCCGTTTGCGTGCTGACGGCCCCGGTGCGCACCAGCAGACGGAATGCTTCAGCCATGCTGGGTTTCCTCCATAATGGGCGTTAACGCGCCGTCCTCGCCTTTGGTAAGGATCGCCGTTCGGTAAATCATATGCGCAAAGGCGTCAGCCCCCGCGAATTGGCACAGGCATTCCAGCCAGAGCGAAGGCTTTAGCGAGCCCGCCTGCGTAACCGCCGTTCTAAGGGTAATCGTCCCTATGCCGTCCGCGCGTTCGCACGCTCCCGCTTTCACAAAGGGGCGGATGTCACAGGGATTTTCGCCGCTTTTCGTCCTTCGGGTGGCAATATAGCTGTCAAGCGCCATAAAATCCTCAAAGCGCGCGAGCGCCTTCTCGCTTTCCTGCGTTATGGGAAAGGTGATGCGATAATCAGAGCCCGCTACCAGCGCCATCAGCGAAGGATAGCTGTCGTCTATCACACGGCAGGCGCGTATGCGCAGGCAGCCCGGTAGCACGCGGTTCATTTCCTGGGTAAAGGCTTCCTCCGTAACCCCGTCCTCCAAGGGAACCTCCATCAGTTCGCGCAGGCCCACCACGCCAACGCTCAGCGGCGCGGCGAAGCTCAAACGGATATGGGGATTGAAGCCGTTGGAGTATTTGATGGGCAGCCCGCTTCTTCTAAGCGCGCGTTGAATGGTGCGCATCAAGTCCAGATGTCCAATGTGCCTGAGCGCCTCGCCCTTTTCAAACATGACCATCATTCGCATGCGCGGCACACTCCCTTTAGCTTTTGCAGGCCGCAGCCATTGCAGCCCTCGCGGCAATCGCGGGTGGTTTGCTCACGCATCGCCTTTTCATATTCCCGGCGCAAAAAGTCCTTGCTGATGCCCGCGTCAATGTGATCCCAGGGCAGCAGCTCGTCCAATCCGCGCTTGCGGTGCGCGTAGAAAGCGATATCCAGCCCGCAATCCAAGAAGGCCTGCTGCCAAAGGTCGTAACGGAATTGCTCCGTCCAGCCGTCCAGAAGGCAACCAAGCTCCCAAGCACGGTACAAAACGCGCGCAAGCCGCCTGTCGCCAACGGCGAAGCACGCCTCCATCTGGCTTACCCCCGAATCATGATAGTTGAAATGCGCCGATTTAAGGGACATAAACCGTTCCTTTATCAAACGCTGCTTCCTGCGCACGGTATCGAGCTCGTCCTGCGCGCACCACTGGAACGGCGTAAAAGGCTTGGGCACAAATACGGACGCGCTGCATGTGATGCGAAGCCCCTTTACGCGCTGCTGCTTCGGCACGTGATAATACGTTTCGACAGCCGTTTTCGCCAGCTCCGCAATACCAATCAAATCCTCGTCGGTTTCAGTGGGCAGGCCGGTCATAAAATACAGCTTTACGGCGCCCCAGCCGTTGGAAAACGCATTCGTAAGCGTATTTACCAGGTCGGCCTCGGTCACGTTTTTGTTAATCACATCGCGCAGCCTTTGCGTACCAGCCTCGGGAGCAAAGGTCAGGCTGCTTTTTTTCACCTTTTGCGTGTGGGTGAGCGTATCCTGCACAAACTTATCCACGCGCAGGCTGGGCAGCGACAGGGAAACGCGCTTATCCTTGAGCTCCTCCGTCAGCCTTTCGGCCAGTTCGGAAATACAGGAATAATCGCTGGAGGACAGCGAGGAAAGCGAGATTTCCTCGTAGCCCGTATTCTCGACCGATTCCTTGGCAAGCTGAACAAGCTTTTCCACGCTGCGCTCCCGCACCGGCCGGTACAGCATACCAGCCTGGCAAAAACGGCAGCCCCGGGTGCAGCCGCGCATAATCTCAAGCATGATGCGGTCAAAAACAACCTGTAAATAAGGCACCGGCGGATGGGTGGAAGCGTAGGCGTTTTCAAAATCCGTGATTATGCATTTGAGCACTTTTTGGGGCGCGCAGCCGTCGATAGGCTCCAAGCTTTTCAACGTGCCATCCTCGTTGTATTCGTCATGATACAGCGACGGTACGTACACGCCGCGCAGACCAGCCAGGCGGCGCAGGCACTCCTTGCGGGGAACATGGTTTTTCCTGCACTCATTAATCACATCCGTCAGTTGGATGATCACTTCTTCGCCGTCACCGATCATAAAAGCGTCGATAAACATCCATAGCGGCTCGGGATTGAAGGCGCACGGGCCGCCCGCCACCACAATAGGATCGTCCTCGCCGCGCTCATCCGCCTTCACCGGCACGCCGCCCAGGCGGAGCATTTCCAGGATGTTGGTATAGCTCATTTCATATTGGAGCGTAAAGCCCACGATATCAAATTTGCAAAGCGGGGTATGGCTTTCCAGCGACAGCAGCGGCACGCCGGCCTTTTTCATTTCCGAAAGCATATCCACCCAAGGCATGCAGAACCGTTCGCACACGGCATAAGGCAAATCGTTCAAAATGCCGTAAAGAATTTTCATGCCCAGATGGCTCATCGCTACCTCATAGGTATCGGGGAAGCAAAAGGCAAATGAGATTTCCGCAGCGGACAACGGCTTTACCTCCGCGTTCATCTCGCTGCCGGTATAGCGCGCGGGCTTTTCCACACGGGAAAGCAGCGCGTCAAAATCGTACGTCATAAACCCTCCTTGTGAATGAAGCGCATACATATTTATGATATCATGCTGGTTGAGCGGTTGCAAGCTCTCGTGGAAAAAATAAGCCTCTCTGACCGAAAAACAAAAAAGCCCATCACGGAACGAACGGTTCCATAATGGGCAAAGCGACTCAACCTGCCGTGCTTCCAGGCGCTGTTACCAGATTGCTACGCGATCCTGCGGCGCACGGTACATCCCGTCGCCCTCCTGGATGTCAAAAGCAGCATAGAAGTCATCCATATTTTGCAGTTGGATATTGGCGCGCAGCTTGTTGGGGGCATGCACGTCCAGCGTAAGCAGAACCGCCTCGTATTCCGGGGTGGATTTTTGCCGCCAGGTCACGGCCCAGTTGGTGAAAAACTTCTGCAAATCCACGGTTTCATGCTGTTTGGCGGCTTCCAGCGCACAGGCCAGGCCGCCCGCGTCGGCCACGTTCTCCGCAACGGTCTGCGCCCCGTTTACAGTTCCTCCCGCAAAGCCTATGCCGTCAAACTCTTTTACCATCTTTTGGGAAAGTTCCTCGAACTTGGCGTAGTCCTCTGCCGTCCACCAGTCCTTCATGCTGCCCAGTTCGTCAAATTTCGCGCCGTTAGGGTCAAAGGCATGGGAAATCTCATGGGCGATTACCGCGCCGATTCCTCCGTAATTCTCTGAAGCGGATTGTTCCGGGCTGTAGAAGGGAGGCTGCAAAATAGCCGCCGGGAAATTGATGCTGTTGTCCAAAGGCGAATACATGGCGTTGACCGTATCCGCGCTTAGCGCCCAAAGCCCGCGGTCAACCGGTTGATTCCATTTGCTGTAGTTATCCTCTTTGGAGATGCGGGTAAATTCCATAGCGTTTCCAACAAGCGTGCCGCCCTCCTCAGCGGGCAGGGTGCGCAGCATTTTGAAAATTTCACGCGGTTCGTCTGGATAGCCTACGTTAATTTTCATAGCTGTAAGCTTTTGAACAGCCATGACGCGCGTTTCCTCGCTGAGCCATTCATTGGCAAGAAGCCTGTTCTGATAGATTTTTACGAGGCTCTCCACCATTTCACGCACATCCTGACGAGCCTGTTCGCCGAAATAGGTTTTGCCATAATAAATGCCCGCGACCTCGCTAAACATTCCGCTGGCCAAATAATAAGCGCTCTTTTCCCGGGATGTGGCCTCGGCCACCCCGCTAAGCATACGCCCAAAGCTGCCCGCTTCCACCCGGAACGCATCGCTCAGATAGGGCGCAAGGCCGTTTACCGTTTGCACAAGCATCCAGCTTTTCATTGCCGGGAAGGTTTCTTCGTTTACCAGCTCATCCAGGGCCGCGAAATACGCGGGGTCAGTTATGATAACCGTATCGGGCGTAGCGCCCAGCAGTTCGATGAATCCTGCGGCAAAGTCGAACGCCTTTACCTGCTCGTCAAGCTCCGCAAGGCTTACAGGGTTGTATATCTTGGTATAATCGCTCGCTTCCTCCGCGCTTCTGGTATAAGGCGCGAGGCTCTCGTCGAAGGCAAGCGCCTCGCTCACGATCTCCTGCGCTTCCTCCTGGCTCTTGCCCGCCATTACCAGCAGGTTTGACGACATCTGCCCATATTGGCTTTGAAGCACGGCTTTGGTGTTCTCATCCTCGTAATATTCCTTGGTTTGCAGGAACAACCCGGGAGTGGAGAGATATAGCGCGTTCATAGAGGCGTCAGCCATATCCGCAGTAACGGCGGCCGCAAAGGGACAGGGCATGCCCATCACATCCCAGGAGGGCCATTGCGCCGTGAAATCAGCCAGGCTTTCCACGCTATCGATCATCTCCATATAGGGCTTGAGCGGCTCCGCGCCCAGCGCGTCGCGCGTTTCGTAATCGGATGCCAGACGGTAAAAGGCGATCATGCTTTCCATTTCTTCACTGTCCGTTTGCTTTTCACCTCTGCGCATCGCGTCAAAATCCGCCATCAGCTTTTGCTCAACGCCATCCTCCAGAACGGAAAAATTGGATACAAAGGGATAATCGGAAGGAATCTCCGCCGTGCTGAGCCACTGCGCGTTCACGTTCTCGTAAAAGTCATCCTTCAAGGAAGGCGTTTCTTCCGCCAGGCCATATGCCGCGATCAAACACAGGCATATTGATAAGCATAGGACTCGATAGAATTTGTTTTTCATTCTTTCAATTCCCTCCATAAGCATATTGATCTTTCCTCCGGCAGGAACAACATCATTCTAGCCTTTAGGCTTTTCCAAGTCAATCCATCAGCGGCCCAACGCCGCAAAACAGCCGCCAACTTGTACATATGAAAAGCCATGCTATAATAAACAAGCAGCGTATGTTTCCAAATGAGAATAAGGGAGGGGTAAACATGCCTGCAATACGGTTATCCAAAAACCTGAAGGGCCGGATTCTGGACCTTGGCGGCGGTGGAGAGGGCGTAATGGGCCAAATCTACGGTAGACAGGTTGTAGCTATCGATATGCTTCAGGAGGAATTGGACGAAGCGCCCTGCGAATGCGAAAAGCTTGTGATGGACGCAACGGCGTTGGATTTCAGCGACGCAAGCTTTGATCATGTCACAGCCTTTTTTACGCTGATGTACATGGAAGCCGCAACGCAGGAAAAAGCGGTTTTCGAAGCGGAACGCGTTCTCAAGCCAAATGGAACGCTAGATATTTGGGACGCGGATATTCCGCTCGCCTATCCCGAGCCCTTCCTGATTACGCTGGATATCGACGCGGCGGGAAAGCCCATCCATACAACCTATGGCATTCAAAAGCACGGCACGCAAAGCGCCGCTGGCATAACCGCCATGTGTAAAAGCGCCGGGCTGCACCTGCGTGAAACGGCGCGGCGGGAAGGCTTGTTTCACCTTAGCTTTCAGAAGTCTGAAAACCGGATGGGGTTCCATTGAAACGCCCGCCGACTGAGCTTTCCCCAAAAAACGGCGGAGGGCTGAAGCGCTGAAACTGCATGTGAAACAAGCGGAACCGTTTTCAGAATACCCTTGCTTATAAGCGCACAATTGCTTTTTACCCTTTTTTCTATGGGCGGTTCGCCCGCTGTTTCAAAATCACTTGAACGGTAATACATCGCTTCGCTTTGTTTGCCTTTGCGCATGCTTTTGATGGTTTGGGGCAAAATAGCATCACTCTTACAATGAAGGGATGCGTGTATATGTCCATCGGGATGATTTTACTAACCATCGTAGCAGTGCTGGTATTCTTTGGCGTTGCCCAGCGCGTGCTGGACAAGCTTCACTTAAGCGACCGCGCGGCGCTTGTGCTCATCGCGCTCATGTTCTTTGGAACGCTTATTCCCAACATTACCCTGGGAAATGTATCGTTCAGCATTGGCGGCGCGCTGATTCCCCTGGGCGTATGCATCTATCTGCTGGTGCGCGCCGGAACTACCAAGGAACGCGTTCGCGCAATTGTGGGTTCGCTGATTACAGCCGGGATTATCTATGCGCTCTCCGCCTTTATGCCGGATGAGCCTGAAGCCATCGTGATTGACCCCATGTACCTTTACGGTATCGTAGGCGGCATAGTAGCATACATTCTGGGCCGCTCGCGCCGCGGCGCTTTTATATGCGGCGTGCTGGGCGTAATGCTAGCGGATATCGCAGTTGCCATCGTCAACTGGAACAACGGCGTAAATCAGCAGCTTGTGCTTGGCGGAGCGGGAATCTTTGACGCGATGATCATCAGCGGTCTGCTGGGCGTAATCCTGGCCGAGCTGGTGGGCGAGGTCGCGGAGCGCTTTGCCAGAGGTACCCAACAGCCTGTAAAAAGCCCAATCCATACGCCTGTGCGCCACAAGGAGAAATAAGCCATGAAAAAGATTGTTTTCATTCTTCTCTCGTGCTTTTTTTGCGCCGCTCTGCTGCTTCCCGGTCACGCCGCCGCTGAAATGGACGTGTACACGCTCGTGGACGAGGATGGAAACCGCCTTACGCAATATCAGGGCGAATGCGACGAGGGCGACGAATACATCAGCGGGGATAACCTGCATTATCGCGTAACCGCGGTGGACAAGCAATCGCATACTGCGACCGCCAAACTGCTGGGCGACGCCGGCATGCCGGACGTATCCTGGCTGGACATGCAGGAAAGCACGCCTGTGAGCGCCATGGGCGATAAGAAGATTGCTCTGTACTGCACCCACAGCGATGAAAGCTATATTGAGGGCGATGGAAGCGAAAGCAAGGAGGAACGCGGCGGCATCTATGACGTTGCCCAAGCCTTTGCCGAAAGCCTTGAAAAGCTGGGCGTAACGGTGGAGCGCAGCGAGGCTACGCATCACCCTCACGACGCGGGCGCTTACCGCCGCAGCCGTCAAACGGCCGTAGAGCTTCTCAAGCAGCAGCCAAACGCCATTCTTGACATTCACCGCGACGGCATCCCCGACCCGGACGAGTACGCAACGACCGTTGGAAACGAAAAAATGAGCAAAATCCGCCTGCTCGTGGGAAAAAGCAACCAAAACAAGGACGCGAACCTGAGCTTTGCAAAGCAGATCAAGGCCGTAGCGGATAAGATATACCCCAACCTTATCAAGGATATCTATATGGGCAAGGGCTCCTACAACCAGGATCTTGCGCCCCGCAGCGTACTTCTGGAATTTGGTACGCACACGCTCAACAAGGAGCTTGTGCTCAAGTCCGCCGTACCGCTTAGCGAGGTTGTCTATAAGGCCCTGTACGGCGGCGTGATTGGCTCGGCGGGTACCAGCGACGCATCGGGCAAGGCAGCCCACGCACAGGCGCAGGAGCCCGAAACCGTACAGGGCGCGCAGCAGGATAACACCGGTTCCAGTTGGGTCATCTGGTTGATTGTGGCGTTGATCGCCGGGCTTGGCATTTTTGCCTTCCTTTCTACGGGCGGCAAGGGCGCAGGAAGCAAATTAGGACGCAGCTTCAGCGAAATGACCGGCGGTCTGTTTGGAAAAAAACCGCCTCGCGATGATTGAAGCCCATCGCGTTCATAGGCTTTTTCGCTTTCCTTCTTTTCTCAAATGTGCTATAATGCTACTAGGCAAGGTTTTGCACTGTTTGACCGGAGGATTGCGAACGTGTTTACGCCCAAGTACCAAAATGAGCAAACCGAACTGATGATTCGGGCCCTGCTTGAACTGCGTACCGCCGATGAGGCTTACCGCTTTCTGGAGGATCTCCTAACCGTGCAGGAGCTCAAAAGCATCACGCAGCGCCTGGAGGTTGCCGTTATGCTCAGGCAGAAGGTGACCTATCAGGAAATTGCGCATAAAACCGGTGCTTCCACGGCAACGATCAGCCGGGTCAACCGCTCCCTTCAATACGGGGCGAACGGCTATAACCTTGTGCTAGACCGGCTGGCCCATAACACACAACAGAAGTGAAGTAGAGGATTGCAAAGCATGAATTTGGACGGATTGAACCCGCAACAGCGCAAGGCTGCGCAAACGCTGGAAGGACCGGTGCTGATTTTGGCAGGCGCGGGCAGCGGCAAAACGCGCGCCCTTACCTACCGCATTGCTAACCTGATTGACCATGGCGTAGCGCCCTGGAACATTCTCGCCATCACCTTTACCAATAAGGCTGCCAAGGAGATGCGCGAGCGTGTAAGCGCGCTTGTAGGCGAACGGGGAAGCGATGTTTGGGTGAGCACCTTCCACTCCATGTGTGCGCGCATTCTCAGACGCGATATTGAAAAGCTGGGCTATACCCGCTCCTTCACCATCTATGATGACGATGATCAAACCAGCGTGCTCAAAGACCTGTTCAAGCAGTTTGGCATCGACGATAAATCCCTTACCGTCCGCGATGTAAAGGCCAAAATCAGCGATGCGAAGGATCGCCTGCTTGGCCCGGACGAATGGTTCCAATCCTCCGCGAAGGATTTTCGCAGCCAGCAAATCCACGATCTCTATGGCGCTTACGAGCGCAGGCTGAAGCATGCCAACGCTCTGGATTTTGACGACCTGCTTGTGCGCACGCTGGAGCTGTTTGCCGATCATCCTCCTGTTTTGGAGAGCTATCGCGAGCGCTTCCAATATGTACATGTGGACGAATATCAGGATACGAACTTTGCCCAGTATTCCTTGGTAAAGCTGCTCACGCATAAAAGCCGCAACCTGTGCGTGGTGGGCGACGACGACCAGAGCATCTATGGCTGGCGCGGTGCGGACATCCGCAATATCCTGGATTTTGAGAAGGATTATCCTGACGCCACCGTGATTAAGCTGGAGCAGAATTACCGCAGCACGGCCAACATTCTAGACGCTGCCAACCAGGTTATCGCGCACAATGAAGGCCGCATGGAAAAGGCCCTCTGGACCGAGGCTGGCGCTGGCGAGCCCATCCGCCTGTTCTGCGCGGGAGACGAGCGCGAGGAAGCCGCCTGGATTTGCGACCGCATCCAGCAAATGCAGCTTGCGGGCAAAAGCTGCGGTGACGTCGCCATTCTGTACCGTTCCAACGCGCAAAGCCGCGTGCTGGAAGAAATGCTGGTACGCGCAGGCATTCCCTACCGCATTTACGGCGGCCTGCGCTTCTATGACCGCAAGGAGGTCAAAGATATTGTCGCCTACCTGCGCTGCGTTGCAAACCCCTCTGACGATGTAAGCCTGCGCCGGATTATTAATCAGCCCAAACGCTCCATTGGCGACAGCACCATCGCGGAGCTTGTAAGACATGCGGCCGAGAAGGAAATTCCCCTCTACAGCGCCCTGATGGA
>JALEIQ010000168.1 GCA_022769795.1 Clostridiales bacterium | reverse complement strand
GAAACCACGGCGGAAACCAAGATCGCGCTCACCAAGCTAAAGGATGCGATGAGCCATGAATGACCTGTGGATTGAAACCGGTTATATCAGCCTGAACCACGTAGGCGAAACCCTTTGCGGCGACAAGGTGGAAATCACCGGCGGCGGCGATGACGACCTTACCCTGGTGCTGGCCGACGGCCTGGGCAGCGGCGTGAAGGCCAACATTCTCTCCACGCTCACCTCCAAAATTCTTTGCACCATGATCTCCGGCGGCATTCCTTTGGAGGAGTGCGTATCCACCATCGCAAGCACGCTTCCGGTATGCAGCGTGCGTCAGGTGGCCTATTCCACCTTCACCATCATCCGCATTCTGGATAATAAAATGGCGCATATCATCCAGTTCGATAACCCCGCCACCATCGTTTTGCGCCGGGGCGAGCTGTTTGACTATCCCAAGCTCACCCGCGTGATCTCCGGCAAAACCATTTGGGAAAGCACCTTCCCCATTGAGGTGGACGACGTGTTCATCGCCATGAGCGACGGCGCGGAATACGCGGGCGTGGGCCAAGAGCTCAACTTTGGCTGGACGCGCGATTCCATCGCGGATTATGCCATCGCCAACTATCTGCCGGAAAACAGCGCCAAATCCACTGCCAGCATTATCATTGACGAGTGCAACCGCCTCTACGAGGGCCGCCCCGGCGATGATACCACCATTGCCGTGGCGCGCGTACGCAACCGCCATCCGGTCAACCTTGTGGTGGGCCCGCCCGAGCACAAGGAGGATGACGTGCGCATGATGAACCTCTTTTTTGCCAAGGAGGGTACCAAAATCGTATGCGGCGGCACCACCAGCAACGTGGTATCGCGCTATCTGCACCAGCCCATCATCGCCTCGCTGGATTATCACGACCCCGAGATACCGCCCATCAGCCAAATCAAGGGCGTGGATCTTACCACCGAGGGCGTGATTACGCTGGCCAAGGTGCTTACCTATGCCGAGGACTTCCTGGATCAGGCCAAGCTCGCCTCCGTATGGGCCGTACAAAAGGACGGCGCCAGCCTGATTGCCAAGGAATTATTTGAGAACGCGACCGACATTAACTTCTTCGTTGGCCGCGCCATCAACCCGGCGCATCAAAACCCCAATCTTCCCATCACCTTTGGCATTAAGCAGCAGCTCATCACCAGCCTTGCGGACTGCTTAAAGCGCATGGGCAAGCATATCCGGCTGTCTTATTTTTAGAAACACAGGATGGAGGAATTTTCACCTATGCTTCTGTTTGATACCTATGTTCAAAAGCTGAAATACAAGGTGCTGTGCGAGGTAGCCAAGCACGCCTATGCGGGCACCCTTCAGGATTGTTACCTGGACATTCCCAAGGTAATCTCCCCCGGCCCCAAAAGCGCTTTGCGCTGCTGCATTTACAAGGAGCGCGCCATTGTGGCCGAGCGCGTCAAAATCGCCATGGGCGGCGATAAGCAAAACTCCAACGTGATCGAGGTTATCGGCATCGCCTGCGACGAATGCCCGGTAAGCGGCTACCGCGTAGGCCCGGATTGCCGCGGCTGCATTGCCCACCGCTGCTCCAGCGCCTGCCCTCGCGATGCCATCAGCTTTGATGAAAATCATCATGCGCACATCGATCCCGATAAGTGCGTCAACTGCGGCAAGTGCGCCTCCGTATGCCCCTACAGCGCCATCCAGAACCATGTGCGTCCCTGCGAACGCGCCTGTAAGATTAAGGCCATCCAGGCCGGAGAAAACCATGTCGCTCATATCGACGACAGCAAGTGCATCGCCTGCGGCGCGTGCGTGTACCAGTGCCCCTTTGGGGCCATCCAGGACAAGAGCTTCCTGCTGGACGCCATTCGCCTGATCCGCGTGAGCGAAAACAAACAAAAGTACAAGGTATACGCGGTTGTCGCGCCCTCCATTTCAAGCCAGTTTGTGTATGCCAAGCTGGGTCAGGTCATCACGGGCCTAAAGCAACTGGGCTTCTTTAGCGTTGTGGAGGCGGCGCTGGGCGCGGATATGGTTTCCTACCGCGAGGCCAAGGAGCTTTCCGAAAAGGGCTTCCTCACCTCCAGCTGCTGCCCCGCCTTTGTAACCTACATTGAAAAAACCTTCCCGTCGCTTACGCCCTATATCAGCCACAACCTCTCCCCCATGGCCGAGGTGGCGCGCTTTATCAAATCCACCGATCCAACGGCGAAGATTATTTTCATCGGCCCCTGCACAGCCAAAAAGCACGAGGTGCAGCTGGAAAAGGTACGCCCCTATGTGGATTGCGCCCTCACCTTCGAGGAGCTGCAAGCCTGGATTGACAGCCGGGATTTGGATCTTGCCTCCCTGGAGGAGGGCGTGCTGGACAACGCCAGCTACTATGGCCGCATCTTTGCCCGCAGCGGCGGCCTGAGCGACGCTGTGGCCCAGGCGCTTAAAGAACAGAAAAACACCGAGTTTATCGCGAATCCCGTTATCTGCGACGGCATCGAGGCCTGCCGTGTGGCGCTGCTCAAAAAGCAGAAGAACCTGCTCAAGGAAAACTTTATCGAGGGCATGGCCTGCGTCGGCGGCTGCATTGGCGGCGCTGGATGCCTCACCCACGGGCCCAAGGACAAGGGCGAGGTGGACAAATACGGCCACGAGGCCTACGAAAAAACCATTTCCGACGCGTTGGCCCAATGCGCGTACGACGCGGATCGGTAAGCCATCGGATATGCCCGATGCCCCGGAGCCTTCATTGCTCCGGGGCGAACCAGCGCCGCGCCAGCCCAACTGGGCTGGCGCGGCGTTTTTTACCAAGCGCCTGCATCCTATTTATGCAAGAACTGCTCGTCAAACATCTTCTGCGCGTAGTCCATGGCCTCCTGGGGCGACAGCGCGCCGCTGTAGGCGTTTTTCACTGCCATGCCAATCAGGCCGATAAAGCGGCGCTCGTCAAAGGGCTCGGTGCTGCCGGGCGCGGTGCGGCGGCCATGATTGCTGGTAAAGCAGCGGTTCACCAGCTTCAGCCACGGATAGTTGTTGATAATTTCATAGTTTTCCGATGAAGCCTTGCAGGGCGAAACGCCGCCCAGCAGCGTGCCTGCCGAGGCAATGGGCTCGCTGCAAAGCCAGCGGATGAAGTTGAGCGCCTCCCTCGGCTGGCGCGAATATTTCGACACGCCCAGCGAGCCGCCGCCGATAACCGGCCTGCCGCCAGGTATCATGGCGTAGCCGATGTTGTCCAGCACCTTGGAGTGCCTGTCTACCAGAGGCCGGGCAAAGTTGTTGTACAAAATAGCCATGGCTACATTCCCGCTGGCAAAAGCGGAGGCCGCGTCCGTCCACCAATCGCAGTAGCGCGGGCTGGAATACTGCTTCAATTCCAGCAGCAGTTCCAACGCGCGCACCGCGACGGGGCTGTTGAGCACAACGCGGTTGTTATCGTCCACCAGGTTGGGCTGCATGCTGAACAGGCGCGCCAGGTATTCGCTGCCGGATACGCCCGTTGAGCCGAGGGTCATCGTCGCGCCATATTCCACGGGCGAGGCCGGGTTCAGCCGTCTGGTAAAAAACGCGGCGATGCGGTTAAAAGCTTCAAAGGTGTCGGGCACCTTCAATTCGGTCTTGTATTGCTCCTGGAACATGCGCCGGTAGATGGGGGCGTTAAAAAGATCGCTGCGGTAAAACAGCACCTGCGTGCTGGGCGAGCCAGGCAGAGCGTACAGGGTATCCCCCACATAGGCGTAATGCTGCGGCGTTCCCTCCAGAAAATGATCCATATCGTCCTTCACGCTGGGGTCAATCTGCATAAGCGGCAGCAGGATTTTGTGCGCAAACCAGGACATCCACGTCACATCCAGGCGGATCACATCAAAGATGGAATCCTCCCCGATGTTGTTGAACACCTCGTAGGTAGCGTCATAGGAATAGATGGTTACGTTTACCGGGATACCCGTCTGCCGGGTGTAGAGCCGCGCCATATTGCGCATGCTGTAAGCCGTGGGGCTATCCAGCGTGACCACGTTAATGGGCCTTGCCGGGCCTACGTGAACGGCGGGCAGCGCCCCCCAGGAGCGGAAGCCCGTGTTGGCAAGCGTTTGCTGGCCCAGCGGCTCGCCCTTTTCCAGGCGGCGTATCAGCCTTTGCGCCGCGGTGTTGCCCAGCAGGCGGTAGTTGAGCTCGTACTTGGAAAAATCGAACTCCGGCAGGGTATAGATCGGCGACAGCGTATAAATATCGGGCA
>JALEIQ010000336.1 GCA_022769795.1 Clostridiales bacterium | reverse complement strand
TAGTCCACAACGCTCATGTGAATCTTGGAGGTATGGGCGTTGGACCAGTGCATAATCTGATAGCCGTCGCCGACGGCGGTTTCTTTGAACTCCATAAGGCCGGTCACGCCGGAAGCGCCGGGAACGTTCTTAATGACCAGGGGCTGGCCGGTAAGCTTTTGGAAAACATCGCCAAAGGCACGGAAGGCAAGATCTGCGCCGCCGCCCGCAGCCCACGGGATGGTGCATTCAACAGGCTTTTCGGGGTAAGCGGCCAGGGCGCTGGCGCAGGCGCAAACCAGAAGGGTAAGGGTCAGTACGAACGAGAGAACCTTTTTCATGAGTTTACCTTCTTTCTCCGTTATTTTCAGGGCGACATGGTTTTGAAACAGCCAAATATTTTTAATACAGGTATTAAAAATACAATTGAAAAAGCCTGGGCTTCACATCGGAAGCTGTTTCAAAACAAGTACCCCTTACTTGTCTATAAATTAACACAAAACAAGAGCCCAGTCAAGGCCAAAGTTTCGAAAAAAAGAAAAATTTCAAAATTCTCAGTCAAGAAAATTTCTTGACAACACAAAGCGTTTGGTTTATGCTAAGGTCATACAATGATGGCTAATATTTTTAATACCTGTATTAAAAATAAAATGCCCGGAAATGGTTCATTGCCTCACACGGACCCCATGACGCTATTTTACAGTTAGGAAAGGAGATTCGTATGACACAGCGGGAAGAACTACAAATCAAGCTTGACCGGCTGCGCGCGTTGCTGAACCAGCGCGAGTTGGACGCGGTATATCTGAAACGGCAGGATAACTTTGCCTGGCTTACCTGCGGCGGCATCAATTACGTTGGTTTGGGTGAAATGGGCAATTGCGGGCTGCTCGTTACCAAGGACGGCTGTTATGCGGTTACCAACAACATCGAAGCGCCCCGCATGCGCAACGAGGAAAAGCTGGAGGAAATGGGCTTTGCCATTCATGCCGCCACGTGGTATGAAACGGCGTTTGAAGGTGAAACGCTGGCCAAGTTGGTTCCTTCCGGAAAGATTGGATATGACTTTGGAACCTCGTGCAACGTAGCCAACGATGTGAAGCTTCTGCGCTTCTCCCTTACGGAGGCCGAAGTGGAGCGCTATAAAGAAGGCGGCTATCTTACGGCGCGCGCGATTGAGGAAACCATCTCCAGCGTGCGGCCTGGCGATACCGAGCACCAGACGGTGGGCCGCCTTGTGGGGATTATCCGCGCGCATGGCATGGACGTGGTATCCGCTATGTGCGCCGCTGACGAACGCATCAGCCATTACCGCCATCCCGTGCCTAGCGGCAAGGTGATTCGTGAGCGCGTACAGTTGGGCGGCAACATGCGTTACAAGGGCCTGATTATCTGCTGCACGCGCCTGCTAAACTTTGCGCCCATCACGGAAGCGCTGCGCAAGCAATACCGCGCCAACGTGGAGATTGATTGCACGATGATGGCCGCCTCCAAGCCGGGCAACACCTTCGTATCCGCTTTGGAAGCCGGACGCGCGGCGTATGAGGCGCGCGGCTATGGCGAGGAGTTCAAGCGCCATCATCAGGGCGGCCCCATCGGCTATGCCGGTCGCGATTACCGCGTTGATTTCTCCACGCCCGGCGTGATTGCCGAAAACCAGGCTTTCTGCTGGAACCCGTCCATCACCGGCACAAAGAGCGAAGATACGGTCATTGCCACCTCCCATGGCGTAGTGCCGGTTTCCCGCCCGATTCTCGCTCCTAAAATGGAGCTTGAAATTGAGGGGCAGAAGTTTGTGCGTCCCGAATTGTGGCAGGGCTAAGAAGAAAAGGAAAGGTTGAGAAAAATGAGCAAGCTAGGCATTGCGATTATTGGTACCGGCGCGGTGTCCTCCGTTCATGCGCAGGGATACATGACGCTTGA
>JALEIQ010000151.1 GCA_022769795.1 Clostridiales bacterium | reverse complement strand
CGCCCGCCGCTGACGGCACGCAGGGCGAGGAGCCCGAGGAACCCGAGGAACCCGCGCAGACCGGCGAGCAGGAAGCGCCCGCCGCTGACGGCACGCAGGACGGGGAGCCCAAGCAGTCCGAGGAGCCCGCGCAGACCGGCGAGCAGGAAGCGCCCGCCGCCGACGGCGAGCAGGGCGAGGAGCCCAAGCAGCCCGAGGAACCCGCGCAGACCGGCGAGCAGGAAGCGCCCGCCGCTGACGGCACGCAGGGCGAGGAGCCCAAGCAGCCCGAGGAGGAAACCGTGACCTCCGGTATTGTTATCAAGAACGAGGACGGAACGGTAGCCGAGCAGCGCGAGCTGGATGAGAAGCCCGCGGCCGTTGAGAAGACTGACGACGCTAAGGAAAGCCAGGCGGCTGACGCAGGCGAGCAGGATGCAAAGGCTGCAAGTAGCAAAAAGAGTACTTCTTCCAAGAAGAACGAGGAGGAGGCCCAGCCCGAAGAGGAACTGGACGACGAGAGCCTGGCCGAGCTGGATAAGCAGGAGAACAGCATCGTAATCAAGTTCACCAAGGCGGCGGATAAGATCGCCCGCGGCAACTACTCTCAGTTCGCCATTGAGGTAAGCGGCGCGGATAAGGCTGGCGCTGTGTGGAGTATCGTAAAGCGCAAGGACGATCTAAAGCCCATTTCCACCGTGTGCTCGCAGGATGGCAAGGTGACCGTAGGCGTGGACGAGAAGGCCACAAGCTTCTATGTGAAGGTGACGGTCGGCGGTACGAGCAAGTACCACAAGGTATTGGTTGTAGACCCGGAGAAGAAGAACACCGTGGATACGGCTACGACGGTTCCGGCTACCACAACGCCTACGACTGTCGTGCCTGATGTAAGCAGCCCCGCTACCTCTACCACGCAGCCCGCAGCCGATCCTTCCGAGGAGGAAATGGCGAATCAGGCTGCGCAGGAAGGCAACTATGACGTTGACCCTGTGCTTAGCTCCTTCTAAGCAATTCCATATCGACCGTCCCATGGCTGAGGCCATGGGACGGTTTTTCTATATGACTATTGACAAGGCAGGGTTTGAAACCTATAATATAACAAATGTTATTTTATTGGAGGAAGACTGAATGCAAGCGTTGGCGGTTCGTGGACTATGCAAGCAATATCCTGCCTTCACCCTTTCAGATGTGAGCTTCTCTGTGGAGGAAGGGCAAATTATGGGGCTTATTGGACGGAACGGCGCGGGCAAAACCACCACGCTCAAATGCCTGCTCAATCTGGTGCATCCGGACGCTGGGGAGGCCGTATTCTTTGGCAAGCGGTTTGCAAGCGCCGAGCTTGAGATTAAGCAGCAGATTGGCTATGTGGCGGGCGGAATCGACTTTTACGGGAAAAAGCGCCTGGATGCCATTACAAGCGTAACGAAGCGGTTCTATCCTACCTGGGACGACGCGGTTTATCAAGAATGCACGCGCCGGTTTGAGCTGGACGGGAGAAAAACGCCGGAACAGCTTTCCGCGGGCATGCGGGTGAAATACGCGCTTACGCTGGCCATGAGCCATCATGCCCGGCTGCTGCTTCTGGACGAGCCAACCAGCGGGCTGGATCCCGTTTCACGCGACGAGCTGCTGGATATTTTCCTGGGCCTTTCGCGCGAAGGCGTGAGCATTTTGTTCAGCACGCACATCACATCCGACTTGGAGCGCTGCGCGGATGGCATCACCTACATCCGGCGGGGTAAGGTGGCCGCCAGCGCGCCTCTGAACAAGTTTTGCAGCGGCTACGCATGCCTGAATTTGACAGAAAACCAACTGACGGACACGGTCAAGGCCCGGCTTATCGGGATGAAACCGGCCAAGGTGGGATACACGGCCCTGATTGCGCCAGAGGACGCTCAGGCCATGGGCTTGCGGGCGGAACCGGCGGGCCTGGAAACGATCATGATTCACCTGGAAAAGGAGGATGCGCAATGAAACAACTGCTTTATAAGGAATGGCGGCTGGCGCTTCATCCGGCCACAGCGGCGTTTTGGGCGCTTTCCGCCATGGTTCTTATCCCAGCCTATCCCTACGGCGTCATCTTCTTTTACTCGGCGCTGGGCCTATTCTTTGTGTGCCTAACAGGGCGCGAAAACCGCGATCTGCACTATACGCTCAACCTGCCCGTTCGCAAGGGCGACTTGGTGCGCGCGCGCATGCTGTTTGCCGTTCAGGCGGAGCTTATCCAGCTGGCGCTGGTAATTCCCTTTATGGCGCTGCGAAACGCCCTGCATATTCCGCCAAATCCTGTGGGGATGGACGCAAACATCGCGCTGCTGGCAGTGGGCTTTGTGCTGCTGGGGGTGTATAATCTCATCTTTTTCACGCGCTATTATCGCGCGCCGGATAAGGTGGGCAGGGCGTTCGTGATTGGCAGCATGGCGCAGTTTGCAGCGATTTTTGTTTTGGAGGCGCTTACGCATATTGTGCCCTTTTTTCGGGAACGGCTGGATACGCCCGATCCCGCCTATCTGGGTGAAAAGCTGGCGGTGCTGGCGGTAGGCGGCATTCTATATGCTGGGATGACCTGGCTGGCATGCCGCCGGGCCGTGCGCTCGTTTGAGAAGCTGGATTTTTAAAGCAGAGGCGCGCTTTTGTTACACTTGCGGGCCAACTCTTGCTTTTCGTTGCTGTGAATGGTACAATCGAAGCCGTATATGCAAGGAGGCATCATTGTGGAACAGTTACGAATTGTTGTGGTTGGCGCCGGAGCTATCGGCGGTATCACGGCTGCCCTGATGAAAGAGGGCGGAAACGACGTTACATTGGTTTGTAAGCATCAGGAAATCGCGGATATTGCCAGCGGCCGCGGGCTGCATGTTGTGGGCGTTCGCGGAGAGCACGCCGTGCATATGCATGCCGTGGCGGATATTGCCGAGCTGAACGGTGAATACGACGTGGCGATGATCGCCACCAAAGCCTATGATATGCCCGCAAGCGCGCGTGCGCTGAAGCCCTTCCTCAAGGAGAACGCATTGGTGTTGAGCCTGCAGAATGGCATTTGTACCGATGCGCTGGCTGCCGTTGTGGGAGAGGAACACACCGTGGGCTGCGTGATCGGCTGGGGCGCGACGATGCTTGGGCCCGGCGAGCTGGAGATGACCAGCACGGGCGAGTTTATCATTGGCCGCATAAGCGGCAGCCAGCAGGCGCTGGAGCCCATCCGTCAGGCCATGCAGGCGGTTGTGCCTACGGTAATCAGCGAGAATATCTATGCGGAGCTGTTTTCTAAGCTGATTGTGAATAGCTGCATCACGTCGCTGGGGGCCATCTGCGGCCTGCATCTGGGCGAAATGCTGATGAAGCGTCAGGCGCGCAGCATCTTTTTGGGCATCATCCGCGAGGCGATGGACGTCGCGCATGCGCAGGAAGTGAAAGTGCCGCCCTTTGGGGGTAAGCTGGATTACGAAAAACTGATGAAGGGTTCCAGCCCGCTGGACGATTTGCGCCGCCATATCATGATTCTGATCGTGGGGCTGAAATACCGCAGGCTGAAAAGCTCCAGCCTGCAATCGTTGGAGCGCGGGCGGCCTACGGAGATTGATTATTTCAATGGGTTCATTGCCGCAAAGGGCGAATCACTGGGCGTGCCCTGCCCCATCAACCGCCGCCTGACCGTTATGATTAAGGAAATCGAAGGGGAACGGCGCAGCATCAAGGTGGAAAACCTGTGGGATGAGGCGCTGTGCGGCGCGGTGCGCCATACGGTGAGCGCTTAATCGCTTCCCCAGCCAATGGACGGGGAAAAATGAAAACACATACAACCGCCGCTGAACGCGTTCAGCGGCGGTTGTTCTATCTATCAATCACGGTATCCGTTGGGATTCTGGCTTTGCCAGCGCCAGGAGTCGCGGCACATATCATCCAGCGTTTTTTCCGCATGCCATCCCAGCTTTTCCTTAGCCTTGGAGGCGTTTGCGTAGCAACGCGCCACATCGCCGGGCCTGCGCTCCACGATGGCATAGGGAATTTCAATGTTGTTCACACGCTGGAAGGCGTTTACCAGATCCAGCACGCTGTAGCCGGTGCCGGTGCCCAGGTTGAACACCTCGCAGCCGGCGGTATCCATGAGGTAGCGGCAGGCGGCCACGTGACCGCGGGCCAAGTCCACCACGTGGATGTAATCGCGCACGCCGGTGCCGTCCGGGGTGGGATAGTCGTTGCCAAACACGCGCAGCTGCTTGAGCTTGCCGGAGGCTACCTGCGTAATGTAGGGCATCAGGTTATTGGGAATCCCCACGGGATCCTCGCCGATGAGGCCGCTTTCGTGCGCGCCGATGGGGTTGAAATACCGCAGCAGCGCAACAGACCAATCGGGATTGGCATGAGCCACGTCCTGGAGGATTTGCTCAATCATGTACTTGGTCCAGCCGTAGGGATTGGTGCAGCCGCCCGTATGCATGCTCTCCACCAGGGGCATTTCGTCGGACATGCCGTATACCGTGGCGGACGAGCTGAACACAAGGCGCTTCACGCCGTGCCTGCGCATGGTTTCGCACAGGGTGAGGGTGCTATCCAGGTTGTTGCGGTAATACTCAAGGGGCTTGGCAATGCTTTCGCCCACGGCCTTATAGCCTGCAAAGTGGATAACCGCATCAAAGGCGTGCGCGGCGAATACCTGATCCAGCGCGGCCGCGTCGGTAACATCTACGTTATAGCAGCATACGGGCTTGCCCGTGATGGTTTGCAGGCGTTCCAGCACGCGTTCGCTGGCGTTGTAGAAGTTATCGGCAATTACGGCCTCATGCCCGGCCTTGAGCAACTCCACATAGGTATGCGAACCAATGAAGCCCGCGCCGCCTGTCAAGAGAATTTTCATGCTCTGCTTCCTTTCTGCCATTAGAACAGCTCAGACGGATAGGTGCCGTTGTCATGCATCTTTTTGAGCTCTGCCTGCACATAGGGCTTATCCTCCTGGTAGGTAACGCCAAACCACACCGCGTCGGTGGAAAGCACGTCTACCTTCAGCCCGTCCTCATGCATGAGCTGATCCACCAGCACGGGAAGCACGTATTCGGCCTTTAGCTCCGTGGGGGAGAGGGACTTGAGGAACGCGGTAAAGCGCTCCTGTGCCTTTTCAACCAGCCAGGGCGTGAAGCCGAAGAAGTTCATGCTTACCAGGCTTTCGGGGTTGAGGATAACGCCGTTGGGGTCCTTCTCGGTATCGCGGATGGTGCCGTCCGGGAAGGGCTGAATTTTATAGGTTTCGGTTACGGAGGTGAGGTGCCCGTTCTGATCTACGTCGCATACGCCACGGGTAACATGGCCATGCTCGCTTACGGTGTTCTTGAGGTAGTAGCCCACCATGCACGCGTGTTTTTCAGGAGAGAGCTTTTCCAGATGATCCACCATGGTTTTGAAGGCGCTTACGCCGTAGTAGTCATCCGCGTTGAGCACGGCGAAGGGCTCGTGAATGAGATCCTTGGCCGCCAGAATGGCCTGTACGGTGCCCAGGGGCTTGGTGCGTTCCGCGGGGATGGAACAGCCCTCCGGCAGATTGTTAAGCTCCTGGAAGGCATACTCCACCTTTACCTTATTCTTTACCACATCGCCGACCAGTTCGCGGAAGCGGGCCTCGAAATCATGCTTGATGATAAAGACAACCTTGGTAAAGCCAGCATTGATAGCATCGTAGATGGAGTAGAGCATCAGCACCTCGTTGTGGGGGCCCATGCCGTCGATCTGCTTGTTGCCGCCGTAGCGAGAACCCATGCCAGCCGCCATAATCAGTAAGGTCTTATCCATTGCGCTCAATCCTTTCTTTATACTCTGGAAGTTTATGAAATCCCCTGCGACGGGGGAGCTAACGGGGGTCAAAGCGCGGCGCGAAGGGGAGTCTGATCGTTTTTGCCCTTTCGGGCGGTTTTTGCGACGTGCCTGGACGGCTTGGAAGGGCTGAGCGAGTCAACCCGCATCTTGGGGCAATTCACGGCTTTTTCTCCAAAGCCCTCCGTGCTATCGCGGCGGAAAAAAATGGTCAGCGTCCGCAGAATCAGCTTAAAATCGTAGGAAAGAGAAAAGTTCTCGATATACAAAAGATCCAGAATAGCCTTATCCTTGGGGCTGGTATTATACTTGCCCTCAATTTGGGCAAGGCCGGTCAGGCCCGCCTTCATTTGCTGACGATAGGCAAATTCCGGAACCTCGCGGGTATAGCGATCCACGTTTTCTAGCATCTCCGGCCTGGGGCCCACAATGCTCATATCGCCGCATAGCACGTTCCAAAGCTGGGGTAGCTCATCGATGCGGTATTTGCGCAAAAAGCTGCCCACAGGCGTAACGCGGCAGTCGTCCTTTTGGGTGGAGCAGGTGTTTTCCTCCTCGCGGCTGCCTGCGTACATGGTACGAAACTTCACAATTTCAAAGATATTGCCGTTGATGGTCGCGCGTTTTTGCCTAAACAGCACCGAGCCGTTGCCAGAAGCCCTGAGCACAATCGCAGTTACCAGCATGACCGGACTTAATATCACCAGGCCGAGAAGGCTGATGAGGATATCGCACGCGCGCTTCAAAAACAGCTGCATCAGTGTTGGCTCCGTGCGATGGATATACAGGAAGGGTGCGTCGTCCAGAATGCTCTGTTGCGCCGTGGAAATGATAACATCCTCCAGTTCGGCCAAAAGATAAATGGTTTTATTGTGCTTATAGCAATAGGCCTCCAACTGGGCCTCCTCCGTATCGGGAATGCCCGCCAAAAAGATGACGTCGTGCTTGAGAATGGTTTGCTTCACGTCAGGGCATTCATAATGCACAACGTCCGTGAGCTTGTATTTTTGGCGGAAGGTTTCCATCTTGGACGCCACATGGTTTGCCAGCTCCTGCGAGGAGGTAACGATGCAGCTGTTTTGCGGCGGATTGATGCGAAAATAATACCGGTAGCCGATGGAAACGAAGAAGTAGATAAAGCAAAGCTGCAAAATGAAGGCCCCAAACAGAAGCGCCAGGTCCTCTCCCCAGAAAACGAATTGTGCGTTCGCGTCGGGGTTCTTGGGGTTGGTGTTCATGATCTGCAAAATCAGATACGTGATTAAATCGGTAAAAAAGGTGGTAAGCGAAATGCTGGCGAATACCGAACGCATCTTTTTTACGCCGATATCATAGCCGCCGTATACCACCGTGAGCAGAAGCATGACGCAAATAAAGGTGGCTATCGTGGTACCGGCGGTACGGCTCAGATTCAAAATTGCTTCGTTGGTAATGGAAAGCATACCAAAAAAGCTGACAAAAAGGAAAATATACAAAAGCACCTGAAAGCATAACTTCATCAGCTGCGTGGCGTAAAAGCGTTTGCGCTGCATAGACGCCTCCAACAGTATAGGCCTGTATTTCGCGGCGTAATGCATATATGCCGCACGTAGCCCAATATACCCTGTACAGGATAGCACGGGAAGCGTGATGTGTCAAGCGATGGAAAAAGCGCTGCGGCGGCGCAGATACACGCAAGAAATTTCTTTGGCCATACGCTTGCAATAGCGCCACATTTCCCCTATAATGGATAAAGAATAGCGCAGGCTGGCCGCTTGTGGCTGTAGGCATGCGAAAAAGAAATCCGTATGGGCGATCTTCGCGCCGGTACGAAGGAGGCTTCTCCATGGGAAAGGTATACATTTTTGATCACCCGTTGATTCAGCACAAGCTTAGCCTGATGCGTGATAAGCGCACCGGTGCGAAGGATTTCCGCGCGCTGCTTAACGAAATCAGCATGCTGATGGTTTACGAGGTTACTCGCGACCTGCCCACCGAGGAAGTGGATATTGAAACACCCATTTGTATGATGAAATCCCGTGTGCTCAGCGGCAAGAAGGTTGGCATCGTGCCCATCCTGCGCGCCGGCCTTGGCATGGTAGACGGCGTAACCACGCTGATTCCCGCCGCCCGTATTGGACACATCGGCCTGTACCGCGACCCCGAAACCCTCCAACCCGTGGAGTATTACTGCAAGCTGCCCGCGGACAGCGAATCCCGTGAGCTCCTGGTGCTGGATCCTATGCTTGCCACGGGCGGCAGCGCCTCTGCGGCCATCACGTTCCTCAAGCAGCGCAACTGCCATCATATCCGCCTGGTAAACCTGATTGCCGCGCCGGAGGGGATTGAGCGCGTGCAAAAGGATCATCCCGACGTAAACATCTATGTTGCCGCGTGCGACGAAAAGCTTAATGAGCACGGCTACATCGTGCCTGGCTTGGGCGACGCGGGCGACCGGCTGTTTGGCACCAAGTAATGCTCTTTCCGCTTAGGGTGCGGCTTCAATAACCCGATATTATACAAGACCGCTGAAGGACGAAAGCCCTCCAGCGGTCTTTGCATATTCTTTTTGGTTTATCCCTTGACATGGATGCGCGCAATGGCGCGCTTGAGCTTGGCTTCCGCAATGGCGAAATCGCGGTCGTTGCGGTCGAGAGCCTCCAGGCGCTCCAGGGCCTCCTTCTGGGCGCGCTCGGCGCGGGCCAGGTCGATGTCCTCAGCCCATTCAAAGGTAGTGGCCATCACGCGCACCTCTCCGCCGGATACGCCAAGCATACCGCCGCTGCACGCGGCCACGCGGGTGTTGCCCTCCGCGTCGGTCACGCGCGCCTCGCCGGGGCTGAGGGGAGCGGCATAGTCGATATGACGCGCCAGAATGCATACGTCGCCGCCTGCGGTGCGTACCAGAATGCGCTCTGCCTCGCCGTCAAAGACCATGCGATCCGGAGTGACGATCTGCAAATGAAAGGTTGCCATGCTTATTCACCCTTCTTGGCCTTGGCGACGGCCTCGTCAATGGTGCCCACAAACAGGAAGGCGCTCTCGGGCAGGTCGTCGTGCTTGCCTTCGATGATCTCCTTAAAGCCGCGGATGGTTTCCTTCAGGGGCACATACTTACCTTCCATGCCAGTGAACTGCTCGGCCACGCTGAAGGGCTGGCTCAGGAAGCGCTGCACCTTGCGGGCGCGGGCTACGATCAGCTTATCCTCATCGCTGAGCTCGTCCATGCCCATGATGGCGATGATGTCCTGCAACTCCTTGTAGCGCTGGAGGATACCCTGCACCTGGCGGGCAACCTGGTAATGCTCCTCGCCAACAACCTCG
Source organism: Clostridiales bacterium (assembly GCA_022769795.1). GTDB lineage: Bacteria > Bacillota > Clostridia > Christensenellales > Aristaeellaceae > Limiplasma. The sequence goes on along the minus strand of JALEIQ010000151.1, from coordinate 429 downwards.
GGAGAGAGGATGCGGCTGGTGGAATCCAGCGGATCCACGGCGGGGTAAATGCCCAGGGAGGCGATGTTGCGGCTCAAAACCGTGGTCGCGTCCAGGTGGGCGAACGTCGTGGCGGGGGCGGGGTCGGTAAGGTCGTCAGCGGGAACGTAAACAGCCTGCACGGAGGTAATGGAGCCCTTCTTGGTGGAGGTGATGCGCTCCTGCAAAGCGCCCATCTCGGTGGCCAGGGTGGGCTGGTAGCCTACGGCGCTGGGCATGCGGCCCAGCAGGGCGGATACCTCGCTGCCTGCCTGCGTGAAACGGAAGATGTTATCGATGAACAAAAGCACGTCCTGGTTCTCGCGGTCGCGGAAATATTCCGCCATGGTCAGGCCGGAGAGGGCCACGCGCATACGGGCTCCCGGCGGCTCGTTCATCTGGCCGTAAACC